>NZ_JAKGTG010000017.1:0-93524 GCF_022324845.1 Clostridium sp. YIM B02506 | reverse complement strand
AGTATACCTCTTTTTAGCAAAAATAAATTCAAAAAAATTATTGACTTTTTATAACTGGTCTAAAGAATAAAAAGAGAGTCAAATAAACTCTCTTACTATTTCACAAAATTTTTAGTTTTCTCTTTTTTAGGATTTTTAAAAATTTCTTCCACTGAACCTTCTTCTATTATTTCTCCATCAGCCATAAATAAAACCTTGTGAGCTACTCTTTTAGCAAAAGACATATCATGAGTTATTATTAATATACCCATACCTTTTTTGCTTAACCCATCTATAACTGTAGCTATTCCCTCTGTAAGCTCTGGATCTAAAGCTGATGTTGGTTCATCAAAACACATTATCTTAGGGTTTAATGCACAAGCTCTAGCTATTGCAACTCTCTGCTTCTGACCACCAGAAAGTTCAAAAGGATATGCATTTTCTTTATCCTCTAATCCTATTTGCTTAAGTAATTCATTAGCATCTCTCTTTGCCTCATCTTTTGATATCTTAAATACATTTACAGGAGCTTCAATTATATTTTCTAAAACAGACATATGTGGAAATAAATTATAACTTTGAAAAACCATACCCAGATTTTTTCTGACTTCCTTCATAGTATCTTTTAAACAATAAACAACTCTTCCATTCTTTTCTTCAAACAAAGGAATATCGCTTATCTCTATACTTCCACCATCAGCTTTCTCTAGCCCATTTATACATCTTAAAACCGTGGTTTTTCCTGCACCAGATTGTCCTAATAGAGCAACTATTTCTCCTTCTTCAACCTGAAAGCTTACATTTTTCAAAACTTGTTTACCTTTAAAAGATTTATTTAATTCACTAACCTTCAATGTCATGGTGAGTCCTCCCTATTGATAATAAGAATACTTTTTCTCAAGTACTTGGAATACCTTTGTCAGCACAGCCGTAAGTAATAAATAAAATACTGCAACTACTACTAAAGGAACCAATGATGCATCTCTATTTGAAGCAGTTTTAGCTACTTTTAAAAGTTCATCTAACCCCACTACATATACAAGTGCAGTATCCTTAACAAGTGTAATCACTTCATTTGCTACTGGAGGTAATACTCTTTTAATCATCTGAGGAAATATTATTCTAAAAAATGTTTGAGAATTAGACATTCCTAAAACTTCCGAAGCTTCATATTGTCCCTTATCTATAGACTGTATTCCAGCTCTGAATATTTCCCCATAATATGCAGCATAGTTTAAAACAAATGCTATTATAGCTGCTGGAAATCTATCAAAACTTATTCCCATTAAAGGTAGTCCAAAAAATACAAACACTATTTGTAATAATAATGGAGTTCCTCTCATAAGCCATATATAACCTTCAGTTATTACACTTATTATCTTTACTTTTGATAGTCTTCCTAATGCAATTACAATCCCTAAAGGTATTGAAAGGACTAATGTTACTATAAATATTTTAAGAGTACTTACAAGACCTTCTGTTAGTGAAGGTAATAAACTTACCACATAATCCATATTATATTTCTCCTGTAATATTATTTAATCAGCCTATTTAACTATATCTTCTCCAAACCACTTTTCTGATATAGCTTTTGAAGTTCCATCTGCTTTCATTTCATCAAGTGCTTTTTGAACTGCATCTAATAAATCTGTATCAGCTTTTCTTAACCCTACGCCATACTCTTCATCACCAAAGTTATCTTCTAGAACTTTGTATTTACTTTCTCCTCTTTGGTTAGTATAGTATCTTATAAGTATTTCATCACCTACTACAGCATCAACTCTACCAGCTTCTAAATCCATTAGTGCGTCATTGTTAGTTTCAAAAGTCACAAGCTTTCCATTTTTAAAGCTCTTAACTAAGTCAGCTTCCTTTTCTACTGCATCAACTGCACTAGAACCATTTTGTGCTGCAACAGCTTTTCCATTTAAGTCAGCCTTTGTTTTTATTGGTGAATTTGCTAAAGTTATTATAACTTGTCTATTTTCTAAATAAGGTTTTGTAAATGCAACCTTCTCTTTTCTTTCAGCTGTTATTGTGTAACCATTCCATATAAAATCTATATTTCCATTATTAAGCTCTGTTTCTTTCATTGACCAATCTATAGGTTGGAATTTAACTTCAACTCCTATTTTCTTTCCAACTTCCTTTGCCAATTCAGCATCAAAGCCAGTTATTTCTCCTTTATCGTCCTTAAACCCCATTGGAACGAATGTATCATCTAATCCTACTATCATTTCGCCTTTATCTTTTATTTTAGCTAGCCCCGTTTTTTCTTCTTTTTTACCACATCCTACTACTGTAAGTGCAGCCATAGCTACTAATAATAATGATGTTATCTTCTTTTTCATATTTATAATCCCCCTTAAAATAATCGCTTTATTACTTTATCATTCTAAAGCATTAAAGAGTTGGTGTCAATATGTATTTTCTCTTTTTATTGTTTTATACTTAAAAATCCCAAAAACGATATTGATTCATACAATATATTATTAGCAATGATGTATGGAGGAGGATATGTCTAAAAAAAGCAAAACATGTTTTGATGTCCTTTATAACAACCCTGATTTTCCCCCATGCAGTAAATACTTGGGGAATACTCACCCTATACTAACAGAAAATTTTGCTATATTTAAAAATGATAATAGAGCATATTATTTTTTAAGTACTAATCCTACTAACAGTACCACTGCCGTTGGTACTAGCTTAACTTACACTAACTTGCAAATATCTTTAACAAACTACTTGATAGGTTTATATATATTTAATGTTCAATGTGGAAAATGTACATTCGATAGTAATTCTCCAATTCATAATGATAAACAAGCCAATGATTTTATTGTAAACACCTTAAATACATCTCCAAACATAAATATTAACTTTTCACCTTCATTAAATTTTATAATTGGAAATGGTAACAGTATTGTAGACTTATATACGAATGTTCTAAACATAACACCTTTAAATTATTATATTATACTCAGTCTTCATGCTTTAGAAAATGATCCTACATTATTTTATGGAAATAATTCTGATGCATTAGCCGACCCTATAAACATAGATTTAGCAAGTTACGCCTTAAGATTTCAAAAATAATATAATATTTTCATATTTTGAAAATATTTATAAGAATTATGTATTATAATAAACTTATGATTTTATTTATCATAAGTTTTGTCGATAAGTTTTTTTCATATAAACCCAAACAAAATCCCAAAAGAGGTTGGATTATTTTAATCCAACCTCTTTACTTATTGATTTCTCTTCTTTATGTAAATATAAACAGGTATTCCTATCAAGGTAACCCCTATTCCATATATTGCGTTTGTTGTATCAGTTAAAAGTGTACTAATTATTATATATAGACCTCCTCCAATTCCTACTAACGGAATTATAGGATACAATGGCACGCTATATGGTCTTTCTAAATCTTTGTGCTTCTTACGTAATATAAAGATTCCTGCTACAGTCATTACAAAGAATATCCACATTACAAATACAGCTAAGTTCGTAAGTGTATTAAATGAACCACTTAAAACATATAAAATTGCTAATATAATTTCAAATACAAACGTATTTAAAGGTGTTTCAAATCTATCATTAACCTTTCCCAAAATCTTAGAAAATGGAAGTAAATTATCCTGAGCCATTGCAAAAGGAACTCTAACTCCTGTTAGTATGTATCCATTTAACGCTCCAAATATAGATATAATTATACCTATTGATATTAAACCTGCTCCACCATTACCGAATAAAATAACCGCGGCATCTGATGCAACTTTTTCTGAAGCAATGACTTGATCTACAGGCATTATATTTACGATTGCAACATTTATTAGTACGTATACAAGCATAGTAAAGGCTAGTCCAAAAACTATAGATCTAGGAAGATCTTTTTTAGGATTTTTAAGCTCACCAGCCATATTTCCTACTCCTACCCAACCATCATAAGCCCATAAAGTTCCAAGTACAGCTGCTCCAAAACCTGCTACTCCAACAGTGCTTCCCTCTGGCATTACAAAGGTTGAAAAGCTGTTAGCTTCACCCTTTAATATTCCAAAAACTATAATCACAAAAATAGGAATTAGCTTTGCAACAGTAGCTATAAATTGAACCTTACTACCCAATTTTGTAGAAATAATATTTATAGTGCTTATAAATATTATCATAAATATGGCTAATATTTTTTGTTGCATTGAGCTCAAATCCACAAAATATGTAGCCTGTGTTACTAATACTATAGATAAAGCTGCTATTATTCCAGGTACATATATAAGGGTTTGTACCCAACCAAATAGAAATGCATACTTTTCTCCATATAATTCTTTTAAATAAACAAATACTCCTCCTGTTTTAGGAATTGCAGCTGCTATTTCCGCTACAGTTAGTGCGGATGCTATAGTTATTACTCCACCTACAACCCATGCTAAAACACCTAATGTTGGAGTCTTTGCACTACTAAAAACAACTGAAGCCTTGAAGAATATTCCTGAACCTATTACTACACCAATTACCATACTAATAGCTTCAAATAGTCCAATTTCTCTCTTTAAAGTCTTTACCTCAACCTTAGAACCATTTTCTTGACTTTTTAATTCCATAATTATCTCCTTTGATAATAATATAAGAGTAGAAAGGTAACGTAAATGTTATCTACTACTCTTACTTCTTTTAGAATATAATATAAATTTTAATATTTCTATAAAATAATTTTAAAAAGAATTCTTCATAATGTCAATTAGTAAAGTTTCACACTAGCATTTTGTAAAAATATATCTAATCATCCATTTTATCTATATAGGGCTTTATTACAACTTTTACTTCTTCAAGCATCCTTATAAGTTCCTTGAAATAGCTAGAAAACACTTTGCTTTGATAAATCAAATTATTTGTTAATATAGGGTATTCCTTTGCTGACATTTTAAAATACTTTTCTTTTATATTAAATAAAAACTCCTCTAAATACCCTTTAAAAAATAAGCTGTTTGGATTTTTTACAAATCTATCTATTACTTCCAAAGTCTCAGCAAATTTTTTAACTGTATTTTCATCTATAATTTCTTCAGTTATTTCTTCACATATCTTAGCTGCTTTAATAGATTCAAGTATTGTATTTTCTATATGATTAAAAACTTCTATTTTTATTTTCTCTACATCTATTTTACTTTTTTCTTCAATCTTTAATGTTTTCTTTAAATTATTAGAATTATACCCACTTAGTATCTCACTAAACTCTTTAAATTTTGCTCCTTCTATATCGGCTCCATAGGATACATTTAAAAAGCTTTTCCCACTAAATTTAGTAAAATATTTTATATAAAATTCCATATTCTTTCTATATAAATTCAGTAGCCTGTCAGTTAATATTTCGTTTCCAAAAACATCTTTTGTTTTGATAACATTTAAATTATTTATCTCTTTATCTATATCTAATTTCGCTATTTCTGCATGATGCTTATCGTAAGTATAACCAAAATCTTGCCCTGCAAATATTATAGGATTGCAACCTATCTTAACCGCAATATCTGTACAACAATGAGCAACTGATCCTCCTGAAAAGCATATTGACATATTTTCTAAGTCTTTTATACAAGTAAAAAGTCCTTGTGTTGTAAAGATTTTATCTCCCTCATACTCAGCTACAAGTTTTGAATTGCTTTGCTCATAAAACACCAAAGGAATTTTCACATTTAACATTTCTTTTAACATATTGTAAGTTACTTCTTGAGGATCAATTGAAACAATTATATCTGGCATTATTCCATTGTCAAGGAGGGGCTTCAATGTCCTATTACCTGCTACTATAAAAAAGTTTTTTAACTTTTCTTTGAACTTTATCATGTCTTTAATATTTCTATCTAATGATGGTCCTGCTGACACTATTATTGCTGGAATATCCTTATTATAATCCATAAATAAATCTAGAGATGTAGATTCGTTTATGCAATCTATATTCGAAAATACATTATCTATAAATATATTTTTAAAACTTTTATTTGTATATAAAAATGTTGCTACACTATAATAGCTTGTATCAATCAAACTTATAAACTTATTGTATTCATCCTTATATCTTTCGTCATAATCTCCATACTTATCTACAAAAAGATTAACAAAGTTTCTTGAGTTTATTGTGCTTCTAAGCAATATCTCTAGTTTCTCCTCATCATAAGCTATTAAAAACACATTTTTTTTATCTATATTATTTTTATATTTATAAACATCTTCTAAACTTGGTTCAATTATATAAATTATATTTCTTTCACAGCAACAACTTAAAAGTGCATCTAAATATTCTCCATCTCCAAATCCAAACATAAATATTAATGAATCAAATCTTAAGTCTTCAAAAGTTTTCATAAGTTTTTCAATTTTTTCATTCATCATTAACCTCTCAACTAAGGATTATCATTTGGAAGGGGGCTATAGACTTTAAGCATATAATCCACATTCGGTCTATAATTTACAGTAAATCCAAAGTTTCCATTCTTATTTGTAAATACATATCCTAATGTAATTTTAGTAAAATTGAGTTCTATCACTTCCACACAAGCTCCCGCTGATGGGGAGTTGTCTGGATTAAAAACTGTTCCTTTTATAAGAACCTCTGTAAAAGGTCTTAATCTTCTACTTACACAATAAATTCCACCAGGTTTAAGACAGCTACCACTTATTATTATTGTTGAGATCTCATTTGCACCCATATTATTCTTTACTTTCTTCTTCCTTGCTAACTACTATATCAACTACTATACTTTGCTGGTTTTTTATATCCTCTGCTTTTATGATCTTACCTGATTCTTTACCGTTTATGGTCATTGATTTAACCTTTAACTTCACATATTTTTTCTCATCAAATTTTTCTAACTCTTTCATAATTACCCTCCTAAAATAAAACTCTACTTATAAACCTTTATAAGCACTTATTTTATAAGAAATATTTTTATCTTCAATTAAAAATATATAATCTCCATCATCATTTGATAACGTAAAGTCCAATACCTTCCTATTTTTTTCATCAATAATTTTTTCAACTATAATTAACGCCTTACTTGCTGGAAGTCCATTATTATAAAACACTCTACCACTTAAAAGAAATTCATTAGAATCCTCTATTTTTATCTCTTCCATAATTACCTCATTTTAGATAAGACCACATTAAATGTGATCTTACCTCTATTAAATTTCTATGATACTGGTGAATAAGCATCAAATCTGTAAACTTGAGTTCCTGTTAAAATTGGTAATGATACTCCATATTCTCCTAAAGTATCAGTAAAAGTTACTCCTAAATTTGTTGAAGCTCCAGATGCGGATGCTAATCTTACTACACGTACAGCTACGTTAGTTTGTGGATTTCCTGCTGAGTCTTCTATTAATCCTAATGCTAAAGTTCTATTCCATGCATCTAATGATGCAGTAGCAGCTGCTGTTATACTTCCATTATTAGTTGTAGTTATTGTAACAGTCCCCGGTCTATATGAAGGCATTTTCTTCATCTCCTTAAATAGTAAGTTCGAGAATTAATTCTCAATATTATCATATTGTTTTTTTCTCCAAGTGTTACTATTTATCGACAAAAAATATTATTATTTAACGGTCTATAGACTTCTAGACTGTAACTTATATTGTCATTTTTTTCGACTAACACAGCAAAGCTCCCATTTTTATCGGTTTCTGTAAATCCCATAAGTTCTCTATGACTTATCCCTCCTGTAATAAACTGCTTGTATACAATTATTGCAGCGCTTTCTATTGGAGTAGAATCATAGTTTGTTATAGTTCCAAGGATTAAAGATTTTTCACTTGCTGGTATACACATATTTTTATATATTGCTTTTTCATCTTTTAAATCTTCCGGTGTTAAAATGAAAGTGTTATCAATATCCATAAAATCCCTCGCTTTTATAAAGGTAATGGGTTATATATATTTAATATATATTCAAAGTCTTCTTTTACTTCCACAGAAACTGCATAAACTCCATCTGCTTCTGAGAAAACAGCACCAAGAACAGTTAATACTGGTATAATCGATGACCTATCTATCTGTATTACCTCTACACCAACTCCATCTAAAGGGTTACCATTAATATCATAAACTGTTCCTTTTATTAAGGTTCTATCACTATCTCTAAATTTTAAATTTTGGACATATGCCTTACCTTTTACTAATGATGAACCTTTTATTATTTCTGTAGATGTAGGATAAGTAGGCATTTAAACCACTTCCTTATATTTGTACTTAATCATTATAATAATATTCTAAAGCTCTGATTTTGCTACAAAAAATATTGAATTATTTTTTTAACTATATTTTTAACTCCATCTACATTAATTATTTTTTTTGAATCAGCGCTTAATTTCAATCTTATCCCTTGATTATCAATAATATTAATTAATTCATCTAGTAATGCTTTTTCTTTTAAGTTATAGTACCAGCCTAAATTTATCATTATTTTGTTTTTCTCCATATACTCTGCAAGTCTTAACTGATTATCAGCTTGTATAACAAATAAAGTTGGAACTCCTAAACTAGCTAGTTCATATAATGTAGATCCACTTGAAGATATACATACGTCTGCATTTTCCATTAATATTCTCATATCCTTAGGATTATAAATTAATTTTATATTTTGTCCATTTTTACAACTTTCCTCAATTAACTCTCTATTTTCAAAACCTTTTCCAACAATAACATTTATATTTATCCCAGGTATTTCATTAATTGCTTTAATAATAAAAGGAGTAACATTATTTACATCTGTCCCTCCCATAGTTATCAATATATTTTCTGCTTTAACTTTTATATTCTTACTGCTTCTTTTCCTAAACTCGTCCCTTAATATACAATACTGCCCTCCTAGTAAATACTTAGAAATATTGTTATTATATCTTTTCTTTTCAGCATAAACGTTAGGATTTACAACTATGTCACTAGGATAGTCAAATAAATAATTGTCATCTATAGATACTAAATACCTACTTAATGATTTTAAAAACAACAAATACTCTTCATTTATATTATAAGAATCTGTGATAATTACATCTGTATTGTAATTTTTTATAATATTTTTGATTTCTATTTTTTCTCCATCTAGCTCCATTGCTTCCATTAAGATATATCTTACTTTTTTATCTTTAAAATAACCTTCTACCACTTTATCTTTTTTAGATACAAATATACACTCAACATTATTTTTTATTAATTCATCATAAAGGGTCATACATCTAATTATATGACCCATTCCAATATTAAATCCTCCATCAGCTCTTATTAATGCCTTCATTCTAATACCTCTAAACACTTTTTTAAATCCTTAATATTAAGCCATTCTGTATTAGTTCCGGAATTATATTCAAACCCTTCTTTTATTAAAGTTCCTCCTTCAGTAAAATGAGTTTTTAAATCCCACCAATCAAAATTTGGATAAATAATATAATGATTTTTATATTCATAAGTGTTTCTAGAATCGTCTTTGCTTATCATAACTTCATGGAGTTTTTCGCCTTCTCGTATTCCTATAAACTCAAGTTTACAGTCATTAAGCATACCCTTTGCTAAGTCTACTACTTTGAAGGAAGGAATTTTAGATATATAAATTTCTCCTCCCTTACTTTCCTTAAGTGCCTTTATTACTAAGTCAATTCCCTGATCTAAAGTTATCCAGAATCTAGTCATTCTTTCATCTGTTATTGGAAATACTTTTTCTCCCTTATCTTTTAACGTTCTGAAAATTGGTATAATTGACCCTCTGCTTCCCGCTACATTTCCATACCTAACTACAGAAAAAACTGTACCTGCTTTTCCTGAATATGAGTTAGCTGCGGTAAACAGCTTATCTGATACTAGTTTTGTTCCTCCATATAAATTAATAGGGTTTACAGCTTTATCTGTAGATAAAGCTACTACTTTTTTAACTTTTTTATCAATAGCTGCTTCAATAACATTCTCTGCCCCGTATATATTGGTTTTAACAGCCTCAAAAGGATTATATTCGCATATTGGTACTTGTTTCATAGCTGCTGCATGAATTACATAATCAACATTTTCAAAAGCTCTATTAAGTCTATTTTTGTCCCTAACATCTCCTACAAAAAATCTAAGTCTATCCTTTTTGCTTGGAAACATCTCTTCTAATTCTTTTCTTAATATATATTGCTTAAATTCATCTCTTGAATATATTATTATCTTCTTTGGGTCATGTTCTTTTAATAGCCTTTTAGTAAAATGTTTCCCAAAAGACCCTGTTCCCCCTGTTATCAATATACTTTCATTAGTTATCATTCATCTCTCCTACCTTTGTAAAAATTGGCTAGTAAAATTCCTTAGCTACTATTATTAAATGCTATTGTTTTATTTTTAGTGCAAATAAAAACACTTTAGATTTCTCTTACAAAATTCTAAAGTGTTTACTTATTCACTCTTTAATACTCTCAATTAGATTCATGCTTAATGGAGTTCCTTTTTCTATATCTTTTTTAAATTTTCTACCTAATATATCTTTAAAATATCTTGGATGTAGTCCATATCCAGGTCTTACACTTCTAACATTTTTTTCACTTAATATTTCACCAGCCTTTACATCTTCTGATACAAATAAAGACCTACAAAACTCTCTATTTTTCTTCTTCTTTTCATTTATAGAATAATCAATCTTACCTATAGCCTTCTCAACATTTCTTATTTTATCAACCATATCCTTAAGTTCACCCATTTCCATTGAAAAATCAGAATCCGGCCCACCTTCCGCTCGATTTAATATAATATGTTTTTCCATAACTTTAGCACCCAATGCTACAGCAGCTATTGAAACCTCTGATCCTAAAGTATGGTCTGATAATCCCACTAGACAATTAAACCTTTTCTCCATATCAGCAATTGTAATTAAATTCATATCCTCATAGGGTGCTGGATATGAAGATGTACATTTTAATAATATAACTTGATTATTATTCATTCTTTTACATGCACATAGTGCCTCTTCAATATCTTTAATATCTGCAATACCTGTAGAAATAATTATAGGTTTACCTTTAGATGCTATATACTCTATAAGTGGTATATCCGTTATTTCAAAAGAAGCGATTTTATATGCAGGAACATTAAATTTCTCTAATAAATCAACTGCTGTTTTGTCAAAGGGTGAGGAAAAGCAAATTATATCTTCTTCTTTTGCAACTTTAAATAATTCTTCATGCCATTCCCATGGCATATATGCCTCTTTATATAAATCATACAAAGTTACACCATCCCATAAAGTCCCTTGTTTTACATTAAAATATTCATTTTTACAATCTAATGTTATTGTATCAGCAGTATAAGTTTGTAGCTTTATAGCATCTACTCCTGCTTTTTTAGCCTCTCTTATAAGCTTTATTGCATTTTCAATTTTACCATTATGATTGGCCGATATTTCTCCAATTATAAAAACAGGTGATCCATTATTAATTTTTCTATTCCCAATACTTAAATCTTTTTGCACGTATTCCCCCTAATCACTTATTTCTATATTTTCATAATTATATTTATTCTTAATTAGTTTCCACTTATCCTTTGTAATACCCATCAATACAACATTATATTTTTCATTCTCTTTAATGATATGCTCCTTCAAAACTCCTTCTACTTCACTTCCAAACTTTTTGTGAATGGATACAACCTTATCATTAAACTCAAACACTTCACAACATAATTTATTTAAACTTAATTTATCAAAAACATAATCATATATATTACATTCTAATAAAGTTGCTATTCCTCTTCCTCTAAAGGATGTATCAGCTATATAATATGCCCAATAACATTTTTTATTTTTATTATCTATATTTGATATACTTAATAAACCTATAGAGGTTCCATCCATTTCAATAATCCAATATCTTGATGTATTATCCTTACTTATCTTGTCAAACCATTCTTTTTGTTTTTCTAAACTTAATATTGGATCTGTGTACATGTATTTAGTAACCTCAGGATTCATTCTCCATTCCATTATCCTTAATAGGTCTTCTTCTTTTATTTTTCTTAAAGTTAATGACACTTTTATTCACCTCTTTTTAGGTACAAGCACCTGTGCTTCACCATCTATAACTACTTTACCTTCTGCATTTCTGCATATGGTACTTAAGGTTATTTTAGAATTTTCATCATCTATTGAGATTATCTCAACTGCTGCTGTTATTTTGTCATTTAATCTAACTGGTTTTGTAAACTTTAGAGATTGAGTTAAATATATAGCCCCTTCTCCTGGTAATTTATTTGCTATAACTGCTGATATTAATCCAGATACCAATATTCCATGGGCTATTCTCCCTTTAAAAATTGTATTTTTTGCATAGTTATCATCTAGATGTAATGGATTTATATCTCCACTAATCTCTGAAAAAGTTTCTACCATTTCCTTAGTAATTACTTTACTATATTCAGCTTTTTGGCCAATGTATAATTCTTGTAAAACCATAAAATATCCTCCCTATATTTCTTTTTGATTAATATCTTTATTAATAGCTAATAAATCTGGCCTTCTATTTAGGAGGTTTAAAATATCATTCATATCGAAATATTTATTTTTTTTGTATAACTCATTATATATACAACTTATAAAATTAAAGTCTTCCTCGGTATCTAGTGTCCACCTATGATTTGAGTAATCCTTACTAAACCTATAGCTTCCAAGTGAAAACTTATCTTTATTTGTGTATAAATATGACGTTACATGTTCTCTATCTCTATCTAATATAGCCTCATTAAAAGCCTTTTCTAGAATACTAAAACTAAACACTTCCGTATCTAGTCCCCTTGGTAAAGTTCTCTCTAATGTATTACTAACATAGTCATAACTACTCTCTAGGTAGTAATTAATTGTGTTTTCTGTAATCCTATAGTCTAATAAAGGACAATCACTTGTAATTCTTACAACGATATCTGCATTGTTTTCCTTAGCTGCATAATAATATCTAGAAAGAACATCCTTCTCAGAACCTCTAAAACATGTTATTCCTAGTCTATTTGCCTCATTTACTATTTCTATATCTTTTTCCTCTGTAGTTGTAGCAATTACAATCTTATCTATGTTTTTAACTCTCTTTAATCTATCTATGTCATGTTCTAAAATAGTTTTTCCGCATATCTTTTTTAGTACTTTCCTTGTAAGTCTAGTTGATCCCACCCTTGCTTGAACTATACACACTACATTCATTAAGCTCACCTACTTTCTACATTGCCTAACTACTATTATTAAATGCGAATAAGTTCATTTTAGTGCAAATTAAAACACCATAAATTTTTATTTCAAAATCTATGGTGTTAGCACTAATAAATTATTTATGTAATTATTTTTTCTCTCTTCATCATTATAAAATTACATTCTACTTTAGGTTGATTCCCCCATCTAGCATCCACTTGATCAAGCACATGGACTAATTCCCATCCTTCTTCTCCAAGTTTATTTAGCCTTTCTTCAATCTCAACAGCATGTCTAGTCTCTAAGGCATTATCTAGACCTATGACTTTATATTCCCATTTTTTACTCATAATATCCCCCTGTGTTATTTTATATCCTTATTTTATATCTTTATTTTATACCAGTTGTGCAATCGTTTCAACTCAAAAACTCCTGCCTTAGTTTTAATCACCTAAGGCAGGAGTTTTTTACATGTCTTTAACTCTGTTGTTTATTATCTTTATATTATCGTGAAATTCCTTTTGAATTCCATCCGTATTGTATTTTATAGAAATTTTTAATATGGAGTCTTTATCTATGTTACTCTTTATGAATTTAGTAGTATTAAGGTAATATCTTTCTTCTGTAAATTCTTTTTCAGCAGGAAATTCAATGTTATTCCCATCAATCTCTGCTACTATAAGAATATCTGAAATATTTTTATTAATCTCTTTTCTCTCTAAATAACTTCCCTTGTCTAAATATAAATATTTATTAAAAGAAACCAAAGTCAAATCCTTTAATACTAAGTCTTCAGTTACAACAGTCATATTATATACCTTAGGTTTTCTTGTTAAACTCACATAAGTAAAAACATTTATAGCTAATAATAAAGAAATAACTATACCAATTGATATACTTAAGGTTTTTCTTTGCATACACATTACCACCTTAAAATATTTTAATAGATATAGTTTACCCTGGATTTATATTTTAATTCTATTGTTTACTCATCATATAATTTTTTAACCTCATTTAATCCATCTACTATCTCCACTTTAGAAAAATTACATTTACTAAGTTTTTCATCATCCCATTTACTTATTGTTTCATAGAAAAATACTGCAAGTTCTAAATTTCTAGCGGACTTTCTATCTTCTATAGCTTCAAAGAGCATATCTTCTGCTTTATTTATTTGTCCTTCACTTATGTACTTTTTTATCATTATTTCTAATAGCTGATCTTCCTTCAAAATTACCGAATCATTTTCAATACTATTTTCTATAGAATTTTTATTTTTAAATATTGATACTAAACCATTTATAACGGTTTTAATCATTCGCTCAAAATAATCATTTTCAAACATATTCTGCTACCCCATTTTCTTCAATTATTGTATTTGCTCTTCAAGTACACTTCCCACTTATTTTGAAATTCATCTTGAGATAATCCTAATATTTTTTCAAAATCCTTAGGTGACTTTATTAAATTTACTAAATCGTCATATCCATACTGGTTTATTATAAATTCCACAATGCTATAAGAGTAGGCATATCCTCCATTATCTCCAAATCTTTGAGCACCCATATTTTCTAAATCCATAATTTTAGGAACTTGATTACTTTTTATAAACTTTTTTATAGAATCATCCATTTGGTTTGCTTCAAAAGTAGCTATACCTTCATTTAACCAAATAGGTACAACCTCTTTATTAATGTTCCTCACTAATACATGAGTAAACTCATGTATTGCTACCTTAATCATATAATCTTCTTTAGATTTATCTATATATGGAGAAACCATCTTCATAAGGTTATTCCCCATCTCTGCACCAACCATCCACTCAGAAGCATTAGGTTGTCCAATAGCTTCATGAAAAGAATCTAAATCAGAATAAACATAAATATTAATTTTTTCATCAGATTGAATTTTTAAGTCATCAGTAATTTTTTTATAATTTTTTTCTAAAACCTCAGAAAGTTTCTTGCAATGATCTTTATACTTATTCTCTGAGTAAAAATTAAAATGTTCACTTGCAAGTTCTAATTTCATTTCTTCTTTATCTAGCTGCTTTGATTTATTAGAGCAACTAGCAAATACACTTACTACAGCGATAACCATTATAACTAAAACTAATCTCCTCATACTATAACCCCTTTTATTTTGTACCTTTACTTTACATTAATAACAATATTAATTCAAAATTTTTTTATAGGAATTTTTATTCTTTTGTTTTTGTTCAAACTAAAAAGAAGAGCTATCTACAACTTGTGCAATAACTCTTCTTTTTATCTTCTATTTATCTTTATCAAACAAGGACATAAGATCTCCAAAAGGATTGTTTATAACTTCTGCTTCCTTTTTCATCTTCTTCATATAATTTTGTACATCTCTCTTGCTGTTTTTATTTTCTTTATTATCAAATCTCTTATTAAATACAACTGCCTTTTCTCTAAAGTTACAAGTTGGACTTGCACATACATAGATTTGACCTTCGCCTTGTCCTCTAAGTTCTAGTTTCTTTTTACATTCAGGACATCTTGCGTTTGTAAATCTACTTACGTTTTCTCTGTGACCGCAAGCTCTATCTTGACATACATGCATAACTCCATGTTTTCCTTTAACTTCAAGCATGTATTTCCCACATTCAGGACACTTTTTACCTGTAAGATTATCATGCCTAAACTTATCACTGCTGCCCTTTACTTCTTGAACTAATTCTTCTGCGTAACTTCTCATTCTTTCAGTAAAGTCTTTTGGATTTTTCTTCCCCTTACTTATTAGCTCTAATTCCATTTCCCATTCTGCTGTTAATAGTGGAGATTTTAATTCTTCTGGAACTAATTCTATAAGCTGTTTTCCTTTTCCTGTAGGGATTATTTCTTTTCCGCTTTTCTCTATATAAAACATGTTAAATAGTTTTTCTATAATATCTGCTCTAGTTGCAACTGTACCTATTCCTCCAGTTTCACCTAAAGTTTTTGCGTGAGCTTTATCTATATTTACATATTTATGAGGTTTCTCCATAGCTGAAAGAAGAGTTCCTTCATTAAATCTTGCTGGTGGTTTAGTTTTTAATTTCTTACTTTCTACTGTAGATATAGAAACTTTATCACCTTTTTTAAGTGCAGGTAATTCTTGGCTTTCTTTATCCTCTTCATCTTCTGCTAAATCATCAGCCTTATCATACACTCTTTTCCAACCCTTAGATTTTGTTACATTTCCTTTAGCTATAAAAGTTTCTCCATTTATATCTGCTGTTATAGTAGTTTGAAGATATTCATAAGGTGGTAGCATAACTGCTAAAAATCTTTTTACAACTAAATCATAAATACGTCTTTCCTCACTACTTAAAAGAGCTAAATTTCCTCTTTCCTCTGTTGGTATTATAGCGTGGTGATCACTAACTTTGCTGTTATCTACAAAACCTTTATGCGCATTTATTTTCCCTCTTAGGAGTTCATTCGCTATGCCGCTGTAATTTCCTACAGCTACTGCCTTTAATCTATCAGGGATTGTCGAAACTATGTCCTGGGAAATATATCTCGAATCTGTTCTTGGATAAGTTAAAACTTTATAGTTTTCATATAACCTTTGCATTATGGATAAAGTTTGTTTTGCTGAATATCCAAATATTCTATTGGCATCCCTTTGAAGTTCAGTTAAATCATATAAACTTGGAGCATAGTTCTTTTTATAGCTTTCTTTTACATCAACTATTTCAGCTTCTCTTCCTTTGGTTAAAGAAAGTATTTTATTAACCTTTTCCTCATCAAATATATTTCCATTGTTATTTTTATCTCTCCAAGCTAAGGTGAAGCCTTTTGCTTTTGCATTAATTACATAGTAATCCTGTGGTTTGAAGTTTCTGATTTCTTCTTCTCTACTTACTATCATAGCTAAAGTTGCTGATTGAACACGTCCTGCTGTTAATTGTGCATTGTATTTACAAGTTAAGGCTCTTGTTATGTTTAGCCCTACTACCCAGTCCGCTTCTGATCTACAGGCTGCTGCCTTATATAAATTATCATATTGGGATGCAGGTTTTAAATTCTTAAACCCATCTAATATTGCTTTATCTGTTTGAGAGGATATCCATAATCTTTTAGTTGGTTTATTTACTCTAGCCTTTTCAATAATCCATCTAGCAACCAGTTCCCCTTCTCTTCCAGCATCTGTTGCTATAACTATTTCAGTTACATCTTTTCTATTTAATTGTTCTTTAACTGCATTAAATTGTTTACCACTTTGCTTTATAACAACAAGCTTTAAATGTTTTGGAAGCATAGGTAAATCTTCCATCTTCCAAGTTTTATATTTATCATCATATGCTTCTGGATCAGCTAAAGTAACTAAATGACCTAGTGCCCATGTCACTATATATTTATCTCCCTCTATAAATCCATTGCCTTTTTTATTACATCTTAAAACTCTTGCAAGTTCTCTACCAACTGAAGGTTTTTCAGCTAAAACTAATATCTTACTCATATGTTGTTTCCTTTCAAACTTTGACTTTGTATCAACTAAGTTCATTATAACATTAATTATGCCAAAATAGTAAAAACTAGAGGTGTTATCCCCACCCCTAGTTAATCATCTCTATTTTAATTTCAATATTATCAAAAAAATATCCTATTTCTTTTCTTAAATCTATTGTGCTATTAGCTAAAGTTTTGTCCTTTACTTTGGATATTATATCCCTAATCTGCTCCTCATTTATACAAGAATAATTAGCCTTCTCTTTTAATTTACTTAGCTTATCTGAAACTCTGATAACCAAAATCAAATATAAGAGTTCTTTTTTATATTTTTTAAGTTTTGCTCCAAGCTTATGTTTACTTATTAATTTACGAATATATTTTTTACTTTCCTCGTCTATATCCAAATATTCATCTATATTTTCCATAAACCATTTAGCTCCAACTTTATTATGTTTTTCATCAAACTTCTTAATATCATGCAGTAGGCAGGCTAAATAAAGTACATCTTCTGCTTGCTCCACTTGTTGCAGTTCAGGGATAACCTGTGAATTTAAAGATAAAATTTTCAAAGCTATGTCAGAAACTAATTTCGAGTGATATTTCCTATATTGCATAGCATTTTTATATAAATCTTTTTCTGCTTCTGAACCTAATATATCCATATACTCATCTATACTTTTATCCCAAAGTTTATTACTAACTTCCTTCAGCTCTTCTTTTTTAGCACCTATAAATTTAAGTTTTCCTTCTATAACTAATCACCTCTATTTATCTTGATTGGTTACATATTCATCTATAGCTTCAGCAACTTTTTTAGATACTCTAACAGCTTCTACAACAGTTTTTGCACCCGTAACTACGTCTCCAGATGCAAAAACACCGTCTCTTGTAGTTCCACCTACTTCATTAGTGTGAATAAGCCCCTTATTAGTAACTTCTATTCCTCTAGTAGAACTAATTACATTATCCTTTGGCTCCTGACCTATAGCTAATATTATTGAGTCTGCTTTAAATATATCTTCTGAACCTTCTATATCTCTTACTTTTTCTTTTCCGCTATCATCTACTTCAATTACTTCTGTTTTTATGTACTTAACGCCTTCATCTAAAAATTCTAATGGTGCTTTATAGAATTCAAACTTAACTCCATCCATCTTAGAATATTCTATTTCTGCTTTTTCAGCATCCATACTTTGAGCGCCTCTTCTATACATTACATAAACTTCTTTTGCCCCTTGTCTTACTGCTGTTCTAGCAGCATCCATAGCTACATTTCCAGCTCCTATTACACATACTTTATTGCCTAAATTATAAACTTCAGGGCTTTTTAGATAATCTATAGCGTAATGTACATGCCCTAACGCTTCTCCTTTTATGCCTAATCTCTTAGGTTTCCATACTCCTGTACCTATAAATACAGCTTTATATCCATCCCTAAATAAATCATCTATGGTTATAGATGGGCCTATTAAAGTGTTAGGTCTTATTTTTACTCCCATACTTATTAGCTTATCTTTAAGTTTATCTAAATTATCCTTAGGAAGTCTAAACTCTGGTATACCATATCTTAAAACTCCACCTATCTTATCATGAGCTTCAAATATAGTTATATCATATCCTTTATATACTAAAAGTATAGCCATTGTTATTCCTGCTGGTCCAGAACCTATTATAGCTATTTTTTTATTTCCTTTTTTAGCTTTTTCTGAAGATATAAAGTTTAAATAATAATCAGATATGTAATTTTCAACCATTCCAACTCTAATTGGTGTACCTTTTCTACCCAATACACAACTACCTTGACATTGTTTTTCATGAGGACAAACTATGGAACATATTACTGAAAGAGGATTGTTGCTAAAAAGTTTCTCTCCAGCTTCCATAATATTGCCTTCTAAAAGCATGCCTACAACTTCATTAAATGGTGTATTAACAGGACAACCTTCCTTACAAAAAGGTCTCTTACACTGTAGACATCTTTTAGCTTCATCTAATACAAAGTTTGACATAAATACTCCCCTTTTCTCTTTTGATTGTTTAAATATCATTTTAAAGTATTTCCTTATAAATATAAACACTAAATATATTTTTAACAAAGAGCATCCCGAAGGATACTCTTTGCTTAAGTTCTAATCTTAAAATGGATTGTCCGTTAGTCCATATTCTTTATCTATATTTATAAATGATCCATGAACTGTTCCAAAACCATTCACTATTGCAAGCTTTCTAGAACGTACATCCTCTATCCATCTTGTGTTAGAATCATTTGCAACTGCATTAGCTATAAGAGCCATTCTATCTTTTTCTGATACATCACTTGATGCTCTATAGGCTATTCTTAAATCTGTTTTTGCTTTCACTCCACCATTTTGTACCCCTATATCAAAAGCTAAGGCAAATGCTCTCTCTGATTTAAGGTTATATTTATTACATATACTTAAGGCTAAATCTCCAATAGTCTTTGCATAATTAAGTTGAATAGCTCTAAATTCCGGTGAATTAGCAAGAGCTATTAGCCTAGTCCTCCAAGGTTCCCTTATAACCTTTTGACTATTATTTATTGATTTTGCCCATGTAAGTTGCTCTGTTGGAGTTTTGCTTAGCATAGTATTAAAAGTATTATAATAATCTAACAAAATACTTCTAGTTGCCATATTATGATTTAGATTCATCTCCCTCAGTAAAGGCTGCAAAGTTCCCTGCCCTATATTCCACTGGAGTATTCCTAGAGACAATCCTTGTCCATCAAAATCACCTGTTATATTCCCATAACCATTACCTTCAAACCTTCCTGTTATAGCTATAGCCTTTTCTAAGGTTGAAAGTTTATAGGAAATACTCGGCTTAATAGGTGCTACTACTTCTGAAAACAAGGCATTCCAAGTAATTCTCCCAATTATTCCATCCTTAGTTAAACCCCTACTTCTTTGAAATTCTATAGTAGCTTGTTTTGTATTAAATCCAAATACCCCATCCTCAGTTCCTGCATTAAAGCCTAGTTCATTGAGTTTTTTCTGTATAAGCTTTATAGTTTCCCCTCTATCTCCCTGTTTAAATGCAACGCCTGGATAATCCATGATCTACCTCCTTTTTATTATTTTCACCGATAGTTCTATATAGTAGGTATTCACTTATAATATTCTATTTTATTTTCTAATTAATGGTTACAATAATTAGAAGGTACTTCATTAAACCTACATGAAGTACCTTCCATATAACTAAGTAAATAGTTCTAATAACTCTTTTTCTGTTAAGCTTTTTAAAATCTGACCACTGTCTAGTCCATTTTCTAACACCTTATTTATTAACTCTTTTTTATTCTCCTGAAGTCTTACTATCTTCTCCTCAACAGAATCTTTAGCAATAAGCTTTATTACTTCTACTATATTCTTTTGCCCAAATCTATGAGCTCTATCTGTAGCTTGATCTTCAACAGCAGGATTCCACCAAGGGTCAAAGTGTATTACTAAGTCTGCACCTGTTAGGTTCAGTCCTGTCCCTCCTGCTTTTAAGGATATAAGAAATACAGGCGTGTCATCTTCATTAAAATTATTTACTGTATCTATTCTGTCTTTAGCTTTCATGGACCCATCTAAATAATAATGATTTATCTTATTATCTTTTAGCTCTTTACTTATTATTTTAAGCATGGAAGTAAATTGAGAAAATACAAGTATTTTATGACCTTCTTCTATACTTTGCTGAACTATCTCAAGAAGAGCCTCAAGTTTACCGCTTCCTCCATCATAGTCTGCCATTATTAATGAAGGATCTAAGGAAATCTGCCTTATCCTAGTTAAATAAGATAAAAGCTTCACACTTATTCCTGATCTATCTATTTCCTCTTCCATCTTTTCTCTTATGTCATCAACATAAGCTTTATATACTTTCTTTTGTTCATCTTTCATATCAACAATTATATTTTTTTCTATCTTATCTGGAAGTTCTAATATAACGTCCTTTTTCTTTCTTCTTAATATGAAAGGTTTTATATACATGCTTAACTTTTTAATACTTTCCTCATCCTTATCAAAAAGCTCCTTAAATTTTTCCTCGCTATATAAATACCCAGGCATCAAAAAGTCAAATATAGACCATAACTCCACCAAAGAATTCTCCATAGGGGTTCCTGTTAGTGCAAATCTTAAGTCTGCCTTTATCTCTTTTACACATTTAGCACTTAAGGAAGATGCGTTTTTAATATTTTGAGCCTCATCTATAATGAAATAATTAAACTTCTTTTCTTTATATAGTTGTATATCTCTTCTTAAGGTTCCATAGGAGGTTATTATAACATCTACGTCCTCAATATTATTAAGCTTACTCTCCCTCTCCTCAGGAAGACCACTTAATATCTCAAGTTTTAACTGAGGAGCAAATTTATTAAACTCATCTCTCCAGTTATATATAAGTGAGGTTGGTGCAACTATTAGAGTTTTAGTATTTTTATTAGATAAAATAAAGGTTATAGCTTGAAGGGTTTTACCTAATCCCATCTCATCTCCTAATACTCCTCCAAAACTCAAATACTCTAAAGACTTCATCCATCTATAGCCCACTTTTTGATATTCTCTTAAAGTGGCATTTAACCCCTCTGGAATTTCAACTTTATAATCCTTTAAGGAGGTTATTTTCTCTTTCATATCTTCTATGAAATTTAAACCTTCTATAAATTCAACTCTATTATCTTTAACTAAGGCATCTATTATTAAGGCTTTATTTTTAGGTATTTCTATTAATTCGTCAATACTCCCGCCCATTCCTATTCCATCTAACAGTCTTAAAAGTTTATTTAATTCCTGGTTCTCTAAATCAATAAACTCGCCTTGAGCCATTTTATAAAACTTTTTACCTTTTCTTATGGCATCAAGTATTCTTTTTATTTCCTTACGAGACAAATTTCCTACAGAATAGTTAAACTCGAAATAATTTATTTTCTCTTTTATATCTGCCTTTATATTAAACTCTTTTATTATTCCTTTGTTTTTTATATTATCTGAATAATAAACATCCCCATAAGTTAATAGTGTGTTGGTTCCAAACTTCAAGAAATTAAATTCCTTCTCTTCATCTCCTTGTAAATAAAAGCTTCTATCTTTAGCTCTTAAGTCCATACTTGATAAGACCTCAAGAACCTCTTTTTCCTTTAAACTATCTCTTTTTATAAATTTATTATATTCCTTAGGGTCTATTGGATTTATTATATATTCACCATATCTAAATAAAACCTCTACAGTTATATACTTATCTCTATCCAAATAAAAATCTACCTTAAGATCTTCCTCTATTATGTCTCTTCTAATGTCTTCTTGAATCTCTACCTTAGAAGTAATCCTAGTTAAAAATGGTGCTATATTTTCTAAAACCTTTAGTTTATGTTTTTTATCTATCTCTATAGATTTATCTATCTTTTTTCTTAAATACTTGTAATCAGTTCTCTGTTTATAAGGAGGTAAATAAAAATCATCTTCATAAACCATAACCTGAAAACTTGAACCCAACACTTTAGGATAAGTCTTGTCTTCTATTATTAAATTTTCATCACTTTCTATAATAGAAAATTTCAAGGGTACTTCCTTAGAAAATATATTTCTCAACTTATAATAATCACTTACTCTACTAAAAACCTTAACGCCTTCTAATATTTCTAGCACCTCATGGAGTTTAGATATAGGTAATATTATATGTTTGCCTCTAATTATGCTATTTCTAAAAGAGCTTTGTTCCCTCATTAATGAAGTTTCACTACGAACCTCTGTTATTAAAAATTCTAAAAACCTTAAATACGCTTCTATAAAAATATGTTTTTTCCCATCAAAGGTGAATTCTTTTCCAAAATTCATTTCTCCTTGATTCTCAAACACATTAAAAAACTCCCTAATTTCTTTCAATACGTATAATTTTTCTCTACCAATCTTAAAGCAAATAGTAAAGTAATCTGAATCAATATCGAACTCAGGAACTAGGTTAACTACTTCTTTAATATTCCGCCCTATCCCCTCTGAAAAAGCTAATAAAAATTCTTCTTGGGTCGAGGACTTTTCCTTTAGATACCTTTCATAGTTTTCCTCTGGATCTTCTAAATTACCTTCTTCATCACACTCAAATAAAGCAGATAAAAGAAGTGCATTTATGTGCTTACATCTATAACTTTTTTTAGATGAATTTTTCTCAAAGTCTTTACAGGTACAACTAGTATCTCTAACTGACCATATTACACTATTTAATGTAATGGAGCTTTTATATGTGCTTATTAAATCCTGTGATAATATCTCTCCACGCAATAAATAACCATCATCAATACTTTCAAAAGCACTATTCACAATATATCCTTCATTATAAACCACAGTTGCTTTCTTTATAGAATATGTTGGAGTCCTATCTATTAAAATCCCTATTAATTCGCCTACACTCATACTCCACCTCATAAATTAAAAATTCAATACTTACATTATAACCTATTTATTCCTAAAATAAAAAACCTCCGAAGAAAATCCCTTTTAAAAACTTCTGTACAGATGTACAGCTGTACACTTGTACAATCTTACGATTGTAAAATTAATTTTTTGTACAATTGTACATTTGTACGCTTGTTTTTGAAAAAAACTGTACACCTGTACAATTGTACAAGTGTACAAATATTCTTATATATATATCGATTTAAAAGACTAAAAACATGAGATTATAATTAAAAAACAAAAAACTATGAGAAAATCCCATAGTTTTTAATTCTAAAATACAATATTACTTTATTAATTTATTTAAAATACACAAAGCACCTTTAAAGCCAACATAAGGATTGTCATCTTGTTCACCTCTTGAATAAACTAAATTAGGCAAATCAATTTGAAGTTTCTTGCAGTTTTCTTTACCTATATTAGTTACTACTCCATTCCCCATAAGAATATCATAATCCCCTTTAAGGATTATTTCTTCCCATATTTTTTCTTCATAAAAGGGTACCTCTTCTGTGGATAAAGAAGGTGACGAGCACCATATATTGTTGATATTTATCCCTATTTCATCTCTCAGGAAATCTCTAATACCTCTTACAACATCATAATGACCACTTAGACAAATAGATTTGTTTCTTAGAACTAGCGAAGCTTCATCTATTTTTTCTTTTAATAATTTCTCTTCATTTTCCACAAACTCTTTTTTAATAGAGATCTTAGCTTCTTTTTCTATTTTTTTAATCCACTCAAAAGTTCCTTTAAGTCCATAAGGTCTACCCATTACATATGGAGTGCCAAAATTTCTTTCCAATACTTTTGCTGCTTCTTCACCTTCACTTCTCATTACAATATTAAGATGGGCAGCTCCCATATTTTCTATTTCCTTTATGCTTGTATTTGAAGTAAGAGTGCATATGGTTTCTCCATTAAAGCCTTCTTTCATGATTCTATCTACTTCCATACAGTCAGCTACATAATTGTAGTCATCAGCACAGGCTCCAATAATGTTATAGGTGAAGTTTTCACTTTTATTAGCTTCCTTAGGTATGTGAGCTACTAAGGTTTCAAGTGTATTTTTTACACCCAAAGTCCAATCACCTTTAAATCCATCATTAGAAATATAAATAAAATTAATATGAGGGTATTTCTCGCTGTATATATAACAATAAGCTTCTAAGTCAATTCCTATTACAGAAGATACTGTGGAAGACATTAAGAATATATTCGTTGCAAGACCTTCATTTACTATATCATCAATAGCCTTATCCATTCTGCTTACATCGCCCATGGCAATATCATTTTCATCTAAGTGAGTGGTGTATAATTGACCGTTTTGTACTCCCTTCATTTTATGAAAATTGTTTAAGGCAAAACGTGTTGTTCCTGCTGTACCAAATTCTAATATACATGCACCTCTTATAGACAACAGTGTCCATAAAGCTCCCATTCTATCTGAAGGTATAGAATAATATTTATATAATCCCATTTATATCTCCTCCTTCATAGCCTTAAGTAAAGTCAGTGGAGCCTCAAATCCTAATTTTCCTGCAAGCATCATATAGGGTGTTATAATCTTTGTATTTCCTGTGTTTTTATTATCTAAAACTGCTCCAATGAAATAATCTAATTCTTTATCCTTTAGGATATTTTTTAAAGTTAAATAATCAAAACTTCTACCTACAAATGGATTGTTGCCTAATTCTAATATTTTATTTTTTAAAGACTCATTTTCTTCAAAATAATATTCTATCTCCATGTATTCTAGATTCATTCCTAAAGATGTAAGAAGGTGATTAAGCGCAAAGCTATCTATACCTAAATATCCTGTCCCAAAACTTTTCCCTCTAAACGCATGTTCATAGGTTTTAGCAGCTTGCTCATATAACCCTTGGACCTCTTTAGATATATCTATATCTAAAGCTTCGCCTATCTCTAAATAAGTCTTTTTTATACTTTCAAACTCTAAGCTATGGTTGAATATTATATATTGTATACCATAATCCTCATACATTCTTTTAGCTATAGGTAGATAAGTTAAGTCAGTGACAATATTGAGCTTTGCCTTTGATACATTTTTTAGCTTTTCTAAAGATAAATCAAATGGAATACAGGTATTAATATTTATTTCCTTGCCTTCTAAAAGCTTTATAAGTTCACTATTTTTAATTGAAGAATACTTACTCCCAATGATATTTACACTTTTCTCTTCTATATCTTGTTTTTCCATTAAGTCACATAAAGCTAAAACAGTATTTTTTTCAGCTGGCATAGCACTATAACACTTAAAGTGAGCTCCATTAATATATACAACTTTTAGGTTCATTTCAAAGGCAGCCTCATCCACAATGCTTTCAAAATCTTCCCCTATCATCTCTGGAACACAGGCAGAAACTAAAAAAATCACTTTTGGCTCTACTGATTCCTTAATTGTCTTTAATGCTTCATAAACACCATCTCTACAGCCAAAAACTACTTCATTTGAGTTCATAGAATAAGACCATACCTTATTTTGTCTTAATGTTTTTTCTTCCTGTATTGATATGTTTTTATTATAATAAGTACATTCTGCAGTACCTACTACAAGCATATATGCATCTTCAATTTCATTAACAATACTGGTAACTGGAGCTATAGGACAACGTGTTCCTGGATAAATTGCAGTTGTCCCTGATTTAATTGCTTTATCACTATCTATATCTGAAAGTCTATTTAATCGACTTAAATAATCCTCTGTAATCATATTTCACCTCAATCTTAACTTATTAACAAACCTGCAAGCTTTTTATAGGCATTTGCCATATCACTATCAGGAAAAGCTTGTACAACAGTCATTCCCATCCCCTCTGCTTTTTGCACTGCTCCATTTCTCTCTACATGAAACAAAACATCCGCACCGATTTCTTCTGCTGCCTTCTCAACTAATTCTTTTTCACCTTCAAAATTCTTAGCATTAAAAATTAGCCCTTTAAGCTTTGCATATCCTATCTTTCCAAAGTTTTTTACTGCATGTGATATGTTTGTTGCTGCATATAAGGACATCATCTCTCCAGATGTAACTATGCAAACTTCATCAGCATATCCACCTCTTATTGGCATTGCAAAACCGCCACACACAACATCACCTAAAACATCATATATTACAACATCGGGATTATAAGTTTCGTAAGCTTTTAATTCCTTAAGTTTTTCAAAGGCAGTTATTATCCCTCTTCCAGCGCAACCTATACCAGGAGTTGGACCACCTGCTTCAACACATAAAACCCCCGAACTACTTTCAAAAACTAAATCTTCCAAAGTTAAGGGTTTATTTCCTAATGTTCTTAAGGTCTCTAAAACAGTAGGTATAGACTCCCCATTAGTTAAATTTCTTGTAGAATCCGCCTTAGGATCGCACCCTATCTGCATAACCCTATAACCCATAGCCGCCAAAGCAGCAGATATATTAGAAACAGTAGTGGATTTTCCTATTCCACCTTTACCATATATAGCTATTCTCTTCATTTTCTCCTCCATTAATGATACAATTAGATATCGATAATTATTTTCAATTAGTTTCTTAAATTATATCAATAGAGTTTCTTTTATGAAAATGGATTAATATTAAATATATGATGGACTATTATTTAAACCCATATAGTAAGCTCCCATACTTTTAAACTATACTCTGTTCTCATGTATAAAAAGAAAGCCATAGCGAAACGCCATGACTCACATATTTTATGCTATATCTAATTTTTTATCAATTATCTTAGCTACATAAAAAAAGGCTGCTAATAGCAATCCTAATTTGACTATTATCAAAAATATATTTATGTGTATTTCCAATCCAAATACCGATTGTCCTGTATTTAGTTCTAAAATAAAAACCACAGAAAAAATTCTGTGGTTTTTAATATATTATTACTCCCCTTTTTCAATCTCCTTTATAGATTCAGCAAATTGTGGTAGGTGTTTTTTATGTGCTAATAACATTTCATTTAATAATTCTCTAGCTATTTTTCCACTTGGAACTAATGGATTAATTGTGAAAGCGTGAAGCGCTGTTCCATAATTTCCTGTTACAGCTGCCTCAATAGTTGTAAGTTCCATTGCCTTCATTATTTGAAGCATTCCTGATGCCGCTGGTTTGAAATCTCCCCATGCTATTGGTTGAGGACCTGCTGCTGTGATTATAGAAGATACTTCAACTACACAATCATCTGGTAAATCTTTTATAGCTCCATTATTTTTTGTGCTAACAACCATATCTGTTCTTTTATCATTATAAATAGAATTAATAACTTCGCAAGCAGCATCACTATAATATGCTCCTCCACGTTTCATAAGTTGTTCTGGTTTATAGTCAAGCTTTGGATCTTTATAAAGTTCAAATAATTCAGCTTCAGTACGTTTAACAACCTCAGCTCTTGTGCCGTTATCTTTAAAGTCCTCTAATTCTTCTTTTAACATATCATCAGTTATATAGTAATAACGATGATATGAACATGGTAATATTCCAAGGTCTCTTATTTGTTGAGACATAAAAGATATATTTTTAATATTAGCAACCCCTAATTTTTCTTGCTCTTTAACATGTTCTGGTTTATACATTTGCATGAAGTCTTTTTCTGTTCCATATAAACCTTCAATAGCTTCAGCTGTTAGTTCTTTACCTTGTCTATCCCAAACTCTATGCCAGTGGAAATGGTTTAATCCAGCAAATTTAAAGTATAAATCTTCTTCTTTCTTTTCTAAAGCATTTGAAGCAAGTTTTCTAGCTGATATAGGAACATTACATAGACCCACTACTTTGTCCCAGTTACCGTATCTAATAACAGCTTCTGTAATCATTCCTGATGGATTAGTAAAGTTTATAAGCCAAGCATTAGGACATAATTCCTTCATGTCTTCTACTATATCTAAAATTACAGGAACTGTTCTAAAAGCTTTAAACATTCCACCTGCTCCATTGGTTTCTTGTCCTATTATTCCATGACTTAGTGGAATTCTCTCATCCTTTATTCTTGCATCTAATAGACCTACACGGAATTGTGTTGATACAAAGTCTGCATCCTTTAAAGCTTCTCTTCTATCTAGAGTTAAATAAACTTTCCAATCTAGACCTGCTGCTTTAACCATTCTTTGCGCCATTGAACCTACTATTTCTAATTTTTCTTTTCCTTCCTCTATATCAACTAACCAAATCTCTCCTATAGGAAGTTCGTCTTTTCTTTTAATATATCCTTCAATTAACTCTGGGGTATAACTTGATCCTCCACCTATTGTAACTATTTTAATTTTATCTTTTCTCATTGTTATTCCTCCTTATTATTTATTGATAGAAATGACAAGCTCATTAAGCTTGTCATTAAAATATATCTAATATTTACATTTCAAGCGAATCAGAAACTGCTGTTTCTGCTGCCGCCTCTTGTTCTTGTTTAAGATTTATAGCATCTTGTTTCTTAAAGAATGGGAAGTATATAACTGTTGAAACTGCTATAATAACAACTTGCATTAATGCGCCTCTCCATCCTAAAACTAATAAACCTGATATTATAGGAGGAGTTGTCCAAGGAACTGTTACACCTGAGAATGGAGGTACCATTCCTGTCTTTATAGCTAAATAACAAATAATCGCTGCTACTGTTGGAGCTGCTGCAAAGGGTACAAACATTAATGGGTTCATAACTATTGGGAAACCGAATATAACTGGTTCATTAATGTTAAATAATCCAGGAACTAATGCTATTTTCCCTAGTGATTTTGATTGTGCTGATTTTCCTGCAATTAACATTGCAAACACTAATCCTAAAGTTAATCCTGAACCACCAAACTGTAAGAATAACGATCTAAATTGCTCAGTAACTACTGTTGCTCCATTTGCTATTGTTAATTCTTGTCCTGCTTCTATTATTGATTGGTTAGTTGCCATATTAGCAGTTGTTAATGCTGTAAATACGCTTCCAACTATTTGTGATCCATGAACTCCAAACCACCAGAAGAATGGCACAAGGAATCCTAACACAAGAGCTCCTACAAATGAGTCTGAGAAACCTTGAAGTGGAGTTTGAAGTACTTTATATATCCATTCGATTAAAGTAGTATTTAAAGCAACTTTAAAGAATTGATAAACTACAGTTGCTCCAACAATTATAACTAATCCTGGTATTAAAGCTGCAAATTGGTTTGAAACCCCTGCTGGAACACCATCTGGTAGTTTTATTGTTATCTTCTTTTTTAAGAACCAAGTATATACCCAACCTACGATTAAACCAATTATGATAGCTGCAACCATACCCTTACCACCTAGCCAAGTTCTAGGTATAACCCCTGTAACTGTTGTTACAGCCTTAGTAGTAGGATCTGTTACACTTGAAAATTGATCTAAAGTTAAGAAAAATACAACTTCTGCTATTATTCCTGCTGCTACAGGTTCGTAATCTTCATTTTTAACATATATATATGCTATACCAAATACAGCAAAGACTGCTAAAATATTAAAGCTTGAATTATATGCTTGTAATAATGGAGCTGTCCAATTCTTTCCGAATTGAGCTGCCATCCAATTATTGAATGCTGGTATAGGAAGTTGAGCAAGTAATAAGAAAACTGATCCTATTAAAGTAAGAGGTAACGTATACATTATACCGTCTTTTACTGCTACTACACCTTTTAAACTAACAAATTTCATTACACCTTCTATTATCTTTTCTGAGAAATTTGAAGATTTGTCCATTTTTAAATCCTCCTTGAGTAAATAAATTTTTTAAAATAATTAAGTTTCTATAATTGCTGATTTTTATTTTTCTAACATTTTTAATGCGAAATGTAAGACCTTGTCTCCTTTCATCATTCCATAATCAACAGAATTAATCACATCAATTGGAACTCCTTTTGCAGAGCAAAGTTTCTTAGCTGCTGGTAATTTATATCTAACCTGCGGACCTAACAAAGCCACATCTATACCTTCTTCTAATTTCTTAGACATAGTTGATTCTGGAAATGCTTCTATCCTTGCTTCGACACCCTTATTTTTTGCTGCTTCTTGCATTTTTGCAACTAAAACACTTGTTGACATTCCTGCAGCGCAAAATAATGTTATTTTAATCATATCTATCACCTCACCTTCCAAAACTTATTTTAGATAAATACTTATATATAAACTAATAAAAATTAGTTTTTAACTAATGTGTTAACGATCTTTCTTAATTCAATGATTTGCCCAATAAGATTTTTTTCACTTATAGCAGTCATCAAATGATCTTGAGCATGTACGAATAATACGCCTATCTCTGTTTTCTCTCCAGCAGCTTCTTTTTGTAATAAGCTTGTCTGAGCATTATGTGCAACCTCTAGAGCCTCGTCTGCTTTTTCCATTAGTTCATTTGCTTCTTCGTATTTACCTTCATTTACTTTTTCAAGAGCTTCATATGCACTTGCTTTTGCATCTCCAGCATTTATTATTAAATTCATTACTACCATTTCTAATTCAGTCATTAATTACTTCCTCCATTTCTTTTCAAATTTACATTAATTCAATTCATCAACATCATTCTAATAAATCTTTTATCTTATGACAACCTTTTCACCAGCTTTAGGCTTGAAGTTTCAGATTATTCAATTTTTTATAGTAAAACTTGAAAATTCAATCCAAAATCATATTTTACTCTTAAGTTTTATTTAATTAATGCATAATTGTTGAAAATGAAAAAAAGACTTCTTAATCGAAGTCTCTCTTACTCACTTAATGACCATCAGTTTTTATTTCCCAATGTATTACAAATGTTAATATTGCTCTAAGTATAATAATCGCTGCCAATATGTACATCTCATCTAGAGTTCTAACTATTACAGTCTTCAATATTTCACTTGCTAACTTGAATTCAAGTGCCAAAGTTAGAGCTTTAGCTAAGTCCACCTTTATAGGTGTATCTCTCTCTTTAAACAAACTTAGTATAAATTGGTAGAATGCTTTAATAGCTGCTACAATAATTACCAGAGTTCCCATTGCTTCTAGTAAATGTATAGTATAGTTTATAAGTAAAGATACAAAATGTTCCATGTACTCCTCCAAATATGAATATTTTATTAACTACCATTATAATATAAATTAAAAAGATTGGAACAATTATTGCTCCAATCCTAAAAATATTAATCTTCTAATATAAACTTTTCTATTAATTGTGCTACTCCATCTTCTTCATTAGATAATGTAACATACTGAGCTATAGATTTAATTTCTTCTGTTGCATTCCCCATAGCTACCCCTAATCCAGCAAACTCAATCATATGTTTATCATTGCCTTCATCTCCAACACAGATAACCTCGCTTTTATCTATTCCTAGATAATCCGCTAAAGCTTTTACGCCAGCACCTTTATTACAATCTTTGTGCACAAATTCTAAAAAAGCAACATTACTTCTAAGTATACTATATTGTTCATATAACTCTTTAGGAAGTAACTCTATAGCCTTGTTTAAAACTTCTGGCTCATCAATCATCATAAACTTTCCTATTTCATCATCCTCGTCTACTTCATCTAACTCTTTTACTGTTAGCTTTAGACAATTTCTATCAGCTACTTGCTGAGTATATCTTGTATTTTTAGGCGTAAATAAACCATTTTTTAATGAAATTCCTAATATATTAACCCCTACATCTATACTAACTTTACGAAGTATCTTTCCATCTTTTCCTGATAGAGCTTTAAAGTTTATTATTTCTTTTGTCTCAGTATTTTGAATTAATGCTCCGTTATAACTTAATACATAATCTCCATCAGATATTAAATCTAAGTCCTTAAGGTATCCATATATTCCATCTATAGATCTACCTGAGGCCAAAACTACTTTTACACCTTTTGCCTTGGCTTTTTTTATTGCATTTTTTGTTCTTTCAGATATGCTTTTATCATCTTTTAGAAGAGTTCCATCCATATCCATCGCTATTAATTTATACATAAATTACCTCCCCATATACTATAGAAACTAGTTTTATTATCACATAACTCTTTAAAAATACCAAGTAGTTTTCATATGATGAAATTTTATTCTACCATTAATTATTTGATGAAAATTTTCAATTATTATGTTATACTATTGCGGATAGCGTAAATATAAATGAAAAGGAATGAGAAGTATTGATTACAGTAACTAATGTAAGCTTAAGATATGGCGACAAAAAACTATTTGAAGATGTAAATATCAAATTTACTCCTGGAAACTGTTATGGAGTTATCGGTGCTAACGGAGCAGGTAAAAGTACCTTTTTAAAGGTTTTATCTGGTGATGTTCAACCTAACACAGGAGATGTATCTATTCCAAAGGATATTAGAATGTCCGTTTTAAAACAGGACCATTATGAATATGATGAATACCCTGTTCTTGAAACTGTTATAAGAGGAAATGAAAGACTTTATGAAATAATGAGAGAAAAGGATGAGCTTTATGCAAAACCAGATTTCTCAGACGAAGATGGTATAAAAGCCTCTGAACTTGAAGGTGAATTTGCTGACCTAAATGGTTGGGAAGCAGAATCTGATGCCTCATCTTTATTACAAGGTTTAGGGATTACTACAGATCTTCACGATAAAAAAATGTCAGAACTTAATGGTGGAGATAAGATTAAGGTTTTATTAGCTCAAGCCTTATTTGGTAATCCAGGAATACTTATTCTAGATGAGCCTACTAACCACTTAGACATTAAATCAATTAACTGGTTAGAAGAGTTCTTAATAAACTTTGAAGGAACAGTTATAGTTGTATCCCATGATAGACACTTCTTAAACAAAGTATGTACTCACATGGCTGACGTTGACTTTGGTAAGATTAAATTATATGTAGGTAACTATGATTTCTGGTATGAATCAAGCCAACTTGCATTACAAATGTCTAAGGATCAAAACAAGAAGAAAGAAGAAAAAATAAAAGAATTACAAGACTTTATAGCTAGATTTAGTGCTAATGCTTCTAAATCTAAACAAGCTACTTCTCGTAAAAAACTTCTTGATAAAATAACTTTAGATGATATACAACCATCTAGCAGAAGATATCCTTTCGTTGGTTTTAAACCAGAAAGAGAAGTTGGTAATGATATTCTTAGAATTGAAGGACTAACTAAATCTATAGATGGAGTTAAAGTATTAGATAATGTAAACTTCTTTGTAAACAAAGGAGACAAAATAGCTTTCGTAGGTGATGAAATAGGTATAACAACCTTATTTAAAATCCTTATGGATGAATTAGAAGCAGATGCTGGAGATTTCAAATGGGGAGTAACTATAACTAAAGCATATTTCCCTAAAGATAACTCGCAGTTCTTTAATGATGTAAACTTAAACTTAGTTGATTGGTTAAGACAATATTCTGATGAAAAATCTGAAAGTTATTTAAGAGGATTTTTAGGAAGAATGTTATTCTCTGGAGATGAAGCTCTTAAAGAAGCTAAAGTTTTATCTGGAGGAGAAAAGGTTAGATGTATGTTATCTAAAATGATGCTATCAAGTGCTAATGTACTTATTTTAGACCAGCCTACAAACCACTTAGACCTTGAATCTATAACTGCTGTAAATAATGGTTTAAGAGATTACAAGAGTAATTTATTATTCACATCTCATGACCATCAATTTATAGAAACTATAGCTAATAGAATCATTGAAGTAACTCCTGAAGGAACTATCATAGATAAGCAAATGTCTTACGATGAATACTTAGAGTGGAAAAAATAATATAACATAAACATAAGCGAGCAATAACCTGCTCGCTTAATTTTATCTAGGCAATTTACTCTCTATTATATTTTTAACCTTTTTAGGCAATCCATCTAGTTCTTCCTTTGACAAGTCTTTTGTCTCTATCATCGGATGTATATGTAACTCTACATCAGCTGGTTTAATTTTATTTCCGTTCTGCTCCATTAATTTATAAGAACCACTTATTGTAACTGGTACAATTGCAACCTTTGCCTTAGTAGCTAATTTAAAACTTCCTGCTTTGAAGTCTCCTAATTTATCCCCTTTACTTCTAGTTCCTTCTGGAAATATTACTAAAGAGTGTCCTGATTTTAATATATTAACACCTTGAACTATTGCTTCCGCTGATTTTCTTATATTACTTCTATCCATAAATACGCAATCTATAAATTCCATCCAAGTGTGTACAAGTGGCCATGATTTCATTTCTGCCTTTGCTATGTACCCTTTCGGCTTTTTTATATAACTTAAAAATAATGCTATATCAAAGTTACTTTGATGATTACCTATAAATAATACTGGTACATCTTTAGGTATATTCTCTTCACCATATATCTTTACTCTTGCTCCACTTAATTTCATTTGGGATAATGCCCATTTTCTGGTAGTTTTTTCAATATACTCAATTGCTTCTGGATTTTTTCCATCCTTTATCATTTTTTTAACCATAAACATCTCTGGTGTTTTTAGTAACAAGCTTACTGCAAAATGAGTATACCAAGCTATTGTTCTTAACATAAATATTCCTCCATACTTAGTGTATTATATCTATTATACATTTTTTGCGCATAAAGAAAAAGCTATTGGATCAACCAATAGCCTTTTTAATAAAATATTACATTGCTTCTTCGTCAAAATTACCATCTTTAAATTGGCTGTTATAAAGATCTGCATAGAAACCATTTTGTTCTAATAATTGTTTATGATTTCCTTGTTCTATAACAGTTCCTTGATTCATAACAAGTATTAAATCTGCATCCTTAATTGTAGATAATCTATGAGCTATTACGAAGCTTGTTCTTCCTTCCATAAGCTTATTCATAGCTTTTTGGATATATACTTCTGTTCTTGTATCTACACTACTTGTTGCTTCATCAAGTATTAATATTGATGGATCTGCTAATATTGCTCTAGCAATTGTTAATAATTGTTTTTGTCCTTGAGATATATTTGAAGCTTCTTCATTTAATACTGTATCATAACCCTCTGTAAGAGTTCTTATGAAGTGGTCTGCGTGGGCTGCTTTAGCTGCTTCTATTACTTCTTCATCAGTAGCACCCTTTCTACCATAAGCTATATTTTCTTTTATAGTTCCTTGGAATGACCAAGTATCTTGAAGTACCATACCAAATATATTTCTTAAATTTTCACGTCTTAAATCTCTTAAATCTACTCCATCAACAGTTATCTTACCACCATTTATTTCATAGAATCTCATAAGAAGATTTACCAATGTAGTTTTACCTGCTCCAGTAGGTCCTACTATAGCTATGGTTTGACCTTTCTTAACATCAATATTCATATTTTCTATAAGCTTAGAATCTTCTTTGTAGCTAAAATCAACATTTTCGAATTTAACTTCACCTTTTACATTATCTAAAACAACTGCATCTTTTGAATCTGGAATTTCTTCAACTTCATCTAAAACTTCAAATACACGTTCTGCTGCTGCAACTGTAGATTGAATTATATTAGCTATATTTGCAGTTTGGTTTATAGGTTGAGAGAACTGTCTCATATATTGTATGAAAGCTTGAATATCTCCTACGCTTATTGAACCTTTAGTAGCTAAGTATCCACCTGTTACTGATACTGCAACGTAACCAATGTTATTAACAAAACCCATTAAAGGCATTATTAATCCAGATATAAATTGAGCTTTCCAACCTGATTTATATAAATCTTCATTTACATCATTAAACTTCTTTAGTGATGCTTTTTCTCTTCCGAATGCTTTAACTATATTATGTCCTGAATACATTTCTTCTATATGACCATTTAACTCGCCTAAATGCTTTTGTTGAGCTGCAAAATATTTTTGAGATCTTCCTAATATAGGTCTTATAACAAAAATACTCACTGGAAGCACAACTATAGCTATAAGTGTCATTTTCCAACTTATTGAGAGCATCATACCAAGTATACCTACTATAGTAACTATAGATGTTATAAGTTGAGTTAATGATTGTTGAAGTGTTGCCGCTACAGTATCTAAGTCATTTGTAAAACGGCTTAATACGTCTCCCTTTGTTCTAGCATCAAAATATTTTAAAGGTAATCTTTCTAACTTATTATTTAAATCATTTCTCATATCATAAACAGTATTTTGAGCTACTCCTGACATTATCCAGCCTTGAATAAATGTAAATACTGAACTTATAGCATAAAGAAGGATAAGTAATAATAATATATTTCTAACATACTCAAAGTCTATTTCTGGTTTATAACTTCCAAATACAGCTTTTATTGTATCTACATCTCCAGATTGCATAGCTGTATTAATTTTTGTGATATCCTCATCTGAAAGATATTTTTCTAATATTTCTTTAACTTTTTCTGACTGTTCTTTTGCTTCAGGAGTTTGCTGAGCTTCTAACGCCTTCTTCATTTGTTCTGCTGCCTGCGCTTGTATTTGAGGAGCTAATTTAGGATTAGCTTTTATTTGTTCTTCAATTTGTTTCTTTTGAGCATCCATCTGCTCCTTCATAGTGGTTACTGCTTCAGTAACACCTTTACTCACTGCGCTATATTCATATTTTGCCACTATACCTTCAAATAATCTTGTAGTAGCCTTTCCCATTATCTTAGGACTAACTATAGAAAATATTGTAGCTAATATTGCTACTAAAAATACTGATATTATATGAACGGCTCTTGGTTTTAAATATCCTATTAATCTCCTTAGGGTTCCTTTAAAGTCCTTTGCTTTTTCACCAGACATTACCACTCCGCCCATTGGGCCTCCACCCATTGGACCACCGCCTCTTCTTTGAGGTGCTTTATTCTTCATTTCACTCATGATATCTCCTCCTCTGAAAGTTGTGAAGATACAATCTCACGATATATTTCACAGTTATTTAGAAGCTCTTTATGAGTTCCCATTCCTGCAATCTCACCTTGTTCTAATACTATTATTCTATCTGCATCCATTACTGTACTTACTCTTTGTGCAACTATTATAACTGTAGAGTCTCCTGTTTCTTTCTTAAGAGCAGCTCTTAACTTAGCATCTGTCTTTAAATCTAGTGCTGAGAAACTATCGTCAAAAATATATATTTCAGGTCTTTTAATCAAAGCTCTTGCTATAGCCAAACGTTGTTTTTGTCCACCTGATACATTATTCCCACCTTGAGCAATAAAAGAGTCAAATCCGTCTTTCATATTAGTTACAAAATCCAATGCTTGAGCAACCTCAGCTGCATGTTTAACTTCCTCATCTGAAGCATCTTCTTTACCATATCTTATATTATCTGAAACACTTCCTGAAAATAATACTGCCTTTTGAGGAACTATTCCAACTTTATTTCTTAAATCTTCTTGAAGCATATCTTTTATATCTACACCATCTACTAATATACTTCCTTTTTCCACATCATAGAAACGTGGTATTAAATTAATAAGTGCTGATTTACCTGAACCAGTACTACCAATTATAGCAGTAGTTTCACCTGGTCTTGCATCAAACGAAATATTGCTAAGTACAGGTTCTTCTGCTCCTGGGTATCTAAAATATACATTTTTAAATTCTACATGCCCACTTTCAACTTTTTTATTATTAGGGTTCTTAGGGTCTAGTATTTCTGGCTTTAAATCTAAAACTTCATTTATTCTTACTGCTGATGCTGATGCTCTTGGTATTAATATAAACATCATGGCAACCATAATAACAGACATCATTATTTGCATAGCATATTGAATAAATGCCATCAAATCACCAACTGCCATTTCACCTAAATCTATACGATTTGCTCCAAACCAAAGGATACCTATAGTCAGTAAGTTAAATATAAACATCATAAGTGGCATTAAAGTTGCTAATAATTTATTAACTTTAATAGCTGTGTCAGTTAAATCTTTATTTGCTACTTTAAATCTATCTTTTTCAAAATCAGTTCTATTAAAAGCACGTATAACCCTTATTCCTGTTAAGCCTTCTCTAACTACTAGATTTAGTTTATCAACCTTTGTTTGCATGCTTTTAAATAGTGGCATTCCTTTTACAGCTACAAATATCATCATACCTAAAACTAAAGGAATAGCTGCTGCAATAACTCTAGCTAGATACGTATCTTTAGAAAGAGCCATTATAAGCGCACCAACAAACATTATAGGTGCCATAACTAATATTCTAAGCCCCATTACCATTACTGTTTGAACTTGTGTTATATCATTTGTTGTTCTTGTAATAAGAGAAGATGTTGGGATTTTGTTAAACTCATTAAGAGAAAATCCTTCTACATGAGTAAATACTTCTCTTCTAACATCTCTTGAAAATGCCATAGCAACTTTGGACGCAAATAATGCTGCTACAACTGAGCATAAAGTTCCTCCTAAAGCCACAAGTAACATCTTTCCACCCGTTTGTAATATATAATCAACATCACTATTTACTATTCCAGTATCAACTATATCAGACATCAAATTGGGTAAATTTAATTCTGCCATAACTTGAAAATATATTAATACTAATATAACTACGACCGAAATCCAATACTTTTTCAAAAACCTAAATAATTTGATCATTCACTTCATCTCCATTCACATAGTCTTACATTAATCATTGCAGTTATCTAAATTTTTATTTGTAATTTCTTCTAAATTACTTTTCATCTGCATTAATAATCTTCTGAAAATTACTAGCTCATCTTCAGTAAAATTTTTAAAACATTCCTTTTTGATTCCATCATAATAACTTTTAAGCTCTAAGCTTAATTCCTTGCCAATTTCTGTTGTGTAAACTCTCATAACTCTTTGATCTGCTTCATCAACTTTTCTTTTAATAAATCCTGCCTTTTCTAATTTCTTTATCATCCCTGTAACTGTAGCAGGTTTTATATTAAGAACTTTTGCAAGTTGATTTTGACTAATTCCTTCTTCATGCCCTATTACCCCTAACAAATGAGCTTGACCAGGATGAAGACCTATCTTTTCCAACAATTGATGGGCTCTATGAAAGTTGAGTTTTATAACTTGATGAAAAATTCCATATAATGATTCTCCATAATTCTGTTCTATTTCTCTCACCTCCAATTAGTTAGGCAACTAAACTATTTATTATATTACCACCATAAATATTTTTAGTCAATATCTTTATAATTCCAATTTATTAATAAAACATTAATATCATTTCAGATTATACAAATAGGATATTTACTTGCTTTATCTATATATTATTTATAGTTTGTTGTGTTTAAATTAACTAATGTAAATATTTTCACATCGTTTTGTTCACAAAAATTTTAGTTAGCTACCTAATTAATTTTCACCCTAAAATTATATTCTTACTAATTGTTTATTGCTACAATAACAATTGACATTTACTATAATAATTCATAACCTAAGGTCAAGGTCAACAGTATATATCATATTTATAAACTGAATTTAAACTACTTAATAAACTTACTAGATAAATAAATAGTAAATGTACTTCCATTACCTAACTCACTCTGAACCTCTATTGAACCTTTGTGAACTTCAATAATTCTTTTTACTATTGAAAGACCCAATCCATTACCCCCAATTGATCTAGCTCTAGCTTTATCAGCTTTATAAAAACGTTCAAAAATATGCAGTTGCTCCTCTTCATTAATTCCTATTCCAGTATCTATTATCTTAAACTCAACTTTATCTTGAACTTGGCTTAAATATATTTTTATTTGTCCATTTTCTTCTGTGAACTTTATACTATTATGAATTAAATTAGTCCACACTTGATTAAGCATTCCTTCATCTCCTATTATCTCTACTTCATCCATAAATATTTCAAATTTAATATTTTTTCTTTCCCAATGAGGCTCAAGAGATAATATAGTGCTTCTTATCTGTTTATCTAATCTATAGCTTTTAAGTTGAAGCTCAACCTGATCTGAATCTAAAGTCGCTAGTTTAAGCAAATTATCCCCTAGCTTAGATAATCTAGTACTTTCAGTTTCAATAATATTTAAGTAATGAACCCTCTCGTCTTCACTCAAATTATTATTTCTCAATACTTGTGCAAAACCTTTTATGGAAGTTAGAGGAGATTGAATCTCGTGGGAAACATTAGAAACAAATTCTTGTCTCATTTTTCAAAAGTACCTTTACTAACTCTCTAATATATGGATCATCATCAACTATAAGTATTTTGCTCATATTGATTTCACATCTCTTTATTTATTATAATTCTACACAACTTTTTTAAACTGAATTTAAATAAAAATAAGGTTATTTCCATCAATTGAAAACAACCTTATTTTTATTATTAAATTTTAAAATGTTTTACCGCCTCAATCATATCTCTAGCTGTTTCATGAAGCCTATCAGATAGTCCTGATAAGTCTACAATTGTAGCTGACTGTTCTTCTACTGATTGAGTGACCTCTTCTACAGAAGCTGATAGTTCTTCTGATTCTGAACTTATATTCTGAACATTATTCATCACTTTATCTTTTATTGTATTAGTATTTTTTATTATCGCTGATACATTATTTATTTTAGGAATTACTACATTTATTTGATTAACGATAGTATCAAATGCAACAATTGTATTAGATACTATTTCTGACTGTTCTTCAAATTTATCTATAGATTTCATAGCTGTATCTGATACCATTTTTGAATTATTTGATATATTTTTTATAAGTTTTGCTATAATTTCTGAAGATTCTAATGTTTGCTCTGCTAATTTTTTAACTTCGTTTGCAACAACTGCAAAACCATTTCCGGCTTCATTTGCTCTTGATGCTTCAATTGCTGCATTTAAAGAAAGTAAGTTGGTTTGCTTTGCAACATTATTTATAGTTTCACTTATTGAATTAATTTCAATTATGTTATCATCTAGAACCTTTATTCCACTTGACATTTCTTCAAAAGATTCTCGCATATCCTCCATGCTTTTTACTACATAATTAATTTTTTCTGTTCCATCATCAGCCATAGACCTAATTGATGTGCTTTCTTTCTCCATTGTATTAATTTCCAAACTAATTTCCTCTAATGAATAAGCTAATTCTTTAAGCTTATTCATGGCTTCAGATAGATTATCATTTTGTACTGAAGTACTATCAGCTACGCTATTCATTGTACTGCTTATTTCTTCACTAGCACTAGCTACCCCTTCTGAAGATAATTTAAGTTCTTTTGAATATTCCTCTATGTCCTTAGAAACCACCTTTATATCAGAAATCATTTTTCTCAAACTTCCATTTGTACTACTTATGTTTAAACTTAAATCTTTAAGCTCATCTTTTGACCTTATATTTATTTCTTGGGTTAAATCTCCTAATGCCATTTCCTTTAAGTAATCTCGTATCTTTACTAAAGGTTTTGTTATACTTAAAGATATGATTACAGCTATACCTATAGATACTAAAAATACTATAATCGATATTATTGATATATCAACTATCTTTTCTTTTAGCCCTTGAAGCATTGCTTCATTATCCATCTTCACAATAACTAATCCAGATATATTAACCTTTGCACTTGCTGCTGCTACTCCATCAGTCCCACTTTCCTCTGAAGTTGTAGCTGATGATACTGCATCTGTTGACCCTGCAAAACTTGTTGAAGAACCTGTTTTGTATAGAGGAACTGCCGAATAGTAATTTGCTTCTGAGTTTTCCTCTAATGAAAAACTTAATGCTTTATTATTTGAAATTAAATCTTTAGTATATTCATTATTAAATGATTGTCCCACTAATCCCTTATTAGTATTTGCAACATATACTAATTTATCATTAACTATTCCTACAGAATCAACTAATGGATATTGCTCAAGTAATTCTTTTATTTTCTCTTGTAACTTTTCAGTTTGCTCTATTCCTATAGGTGATACTACCTTTTCAATATGTTCTGCATAAGCATAACTTTTATCTAATGCTTCTTCCTTCATTTGCTTATAGGAATTGAAGATTTCAAGCCCTAAAAAAGCTATAAGGTTTATTAATATCACCGACAAAAAGCCTAAAATCATTTTTTTCTTTATAGAATTAAGACTAAATATGCTACCTTGTTTACTACTGCTCACTCTAACCTCTCCCTATATTTAAATTCAATTGAAATTCATTATCTCTATGCTTAGTTTAAAGAATAACAATCTCAAATTCTATTGTCAACATATATTTCCTATTATACCAAATTAATTTACTTCTTTCTTTAATTTTACTATTGTAAATCTCAATTTATTATCTTATAATATTAACTAACAAATAGTAAGTCAATAATTTTTTATAAGGATGTGTTCCTATGAATCAAAGTATTTTTGTAGCCCACGGGGCTCCAACTCTAGTATTCGAAAATAATAAATATACTGAATATTTAAAGCAATATGCTAAAACTATAAATAAACCTAAAGCCATAATAATCTTCTCAGCTCACTGGGAATCAGATATACAATTAATAGGTGCAATGAAACCCTACGATATGATATATGATTTTTATGGATTTCCAAGGGAGTTATATGAGGTAAACTATCCAGCTAGTTCTGACTCAATATTAGCTAAAAAAATTCAAAGTATTTTAACCCAAAATAATATTGATAGTAAGTTAGATTTTTCTAGGGGTATTGATCACGGGGCTTGGTCAGTACTAAAGCTTATGTTTCCTAATATAGATATTCCCGTAATAACAATGTCTGTTAATCCAAAGCTACCTAATAAGTTCCAATATGAAATAGGTAAAGCTCTATCTCCACTAAAAGATGAAGACATATTAATTATTGCAAGTGGTGGTATAGTTCACAATCTTGGAATGGTTGATTTCTATAAAGAAAATTCTATATATTCTTGGGCTTTAGATTTCAATAATTGGATTAAGAAAGCTATAGAAGAATGGGATACTGATAAACTTTTTAAATATGAAAGTTTAGCTCCAAGTGCATCTTTAGCGGTTCCTAGAAATGAACATTTTATCCCTCTACTCATTGCTATGGGTGCAGGTGATCACTCTAAAGATGGTGAATCTTTGATAAGCACATTCCAATATGGTAATTTAGCCTTAGATTTATTCAGATTTAGTTAATTATGAAGCCTCCTTTATGATAAAATATATTTAGAAAAAGGAGGCTATTTTATGAATAAAACTATTGGATTTATTGGGTGTGGAAATATGGCTCAAGCCATTATCGGAGGTATAATAACATCTAACTTTATTTCTAAAGAAAATGTTATTGCATCAAACCCATCTAAAAATAAACTTGATATTTGCCGTGATAAATACGGAATAGAAATCTATCCTGGGGATAATATATCAGTTGCTAAAAAGTCAGATATATTAGTTTTAGCTGTTAAACCACACTTTTATAGTGATGTAATTAAAGAAATTAAGGACTATATAAAAGAAGATGTTTTAATAGTAACTATAGCAGCTGGAGTAAGCATAGATTTCGTTGAGAAAAATTTCTTTTCACACATAAAAGTAATTAGAACTATGCCAAATACGGCTGCACTTGTTAATGAAAGCATAACTTTATTATGTAGAAATTCAGCTGTTACAGATGATGAGTTTGCCTTAATAACAGATATGTTTAATAGTATAGGTAAAACGGAGATTATTCCTGAAGCAATGATAGATAAAACTCTTGCTATAGGTGGCTCTTCTCCTGCACTTGTTTATATGTTTATTGAAGCTATGGCAGATGGAGCAGTTCTTCAAGGTGTTCCAAGAGACAAAGCTTACAAAATAGCTGCTCAAGCAGTTTTAGGTTCAGCTAAAATGGTTTTAGAAACAAATCTTCATCCTGGAGCTTTAAAGGATATGGTATGTTCTCCTGGTGGAACAACAATAGAAGCTGTTTATACTCTCGAAAAAAATAATTTTAGAGGTTCTGTCATAGAGGCCGTAGATAGCTGTACTAAAAAAGCTATAAAAATGAATAGTCAAAATTCAAAATAAAAAAGGCAATTGCACCAGTAGTTTTTAGCTACTATTGCAGTTGCTTTTTTTGCTCAAATGTGCAAATGATTAAATGTTCAGATATGCAGATAAGCATTTGCACATTTAAATATATAAATATATAAATATTTAAATATATATTTACGAATTTATGTACTCACATAGTTTTTTACAAAACTCACTAGTTCTGAAAAATCGTAAAATACTTTAGAATACTTAATTCTTTCTTTATCTATTACAAAGACCTCTACCTCTTCTTTAAGTGCCGCCATTATCTTTTCTCTAGTTCCGCCTTCTTTTCCTGAGTCTTTCATCAATATTCCCTTGCAATTAAATTCCTTTAGGAACGCTCTATTAAATTCCTCTGAGTGAGATCCTTTAAGGGCTATTATATCATCGGGGCTAACTCCAAGTTCTATCATCTTTTTCATGACATCTACTGATGGCAGTACTCTATGCATGAATCTATTTTTTAAATTCATTGCCAGTATTTTTTCAACACTTTTACTTCCTGTAGTATTTAAGATAGTACCATCAAATACTTTTAGTTTTTCTTCTAGTTCCTCAAAATTAGAAACTATATTTACCTGTGAGCATTCCTTGAACTCTTCTAATATACCTTTTCTTTCATATCTTAAATAAACAATATCTAATTTACTACATACCTCTATTACATTTTTTGAAACTTCTACAGCGTAAGGATGTGAGGCATCTATCAGCAAATTAATATCTAACTCTTTAAACTTCTCTTCAAGTTCTTCCTTGTTTAAAGGTTTTGTATTAAGAATTTTATACTTATATTCTTTTAATAAGTCTCCACCATAAGTTGTAGCTGTAGATACAAATATATCCTCAGTAAACTCATTTAATCTCTTAAGTAATTCTCTTCCTTCTGAAGTCCCAACAATTATTCCTATCATTTTTTTTGCTCCAGTTTATATCCTCTAGGGGTAATAAAAAAACCATCTTTTATATAACTTTGAGAATTTCCTATGATAACTATACTCATCATATCTACATTTTCATCAGTAAACTCACCTATAGTTGTTAGATAAGCTTCTTGTCCATCCCTTAAAGCATTTTTAACTATCCCAATAGGTGTAGAATCATCTCTAAATTCTTTTATTATTTCTATAGCTTCTTTTAAATAGTCTGGTCTTCCTTTAGATTTAGGATTATATAAAGAAATAATAAAATCACCTTCTGCAGCCAATTTTATTCTCTTTTTAATAAGTTCATAATCCGTCATAAGGTCAGAAAGTGAAATATTACAGTTATCATGCATAAGTGGTGCTCCAAGTACTGATCCCGCTGCTGAAGATGCCGTTATTCCCGGAATAACTTCTACATCATGATTATTTTCTTTAAGTTCTAATATAAGCCCAGCCATTCCATAAATCCCTGAATCTCCAGTACTTATAACTGCAACATCCTTATCTTCTGAAAGTTTCAAAGCCTCTATACATCTAGCTTCTTCACCCTTCATTCCATTTGAATATATTTCTTTATCCCTTATTAAGGGTTTTACCATATCTATATATTTAACATATCCTACTATTACGTCAACCTTTTCCAAAACCTCTTTTGCTTTTATAGACATTTGATCTAATCCACCAGGTCCTATACCTATTACATATAATTTACCCATCTATTATCTCCTTTCTCCTATGCAAAGAGTCATTCCTTCTTTTGATATTCTCTCAACAACAATTTCTCCCCCACTTAAATAAACGCAGGGTTCTGCAACTGCTCCAACACCTATAGATTTTCTAACAAAATCGCTACACTTAAATAAATGCTCTATTTTCCTAACCTCATCCCTAGAATGAATCTCTAAAGGAAGGCTAAAAACTTGAGAAGTATTTAAGATAGCCTCTTCCTTAGACTTTAAATCTATGGTGGATATTTTTAATATGGAATCTTCTCTATATCCGTACTCTTTTAAACTTTCTCTTATAAAATCTAACATTTTTTCTTTAGGTACATCTTTCCTACAACCGATTCCTAAGATGACATTTTTTCTTACTAAAACTAAAGCTTCTGAACCACTTATTTTATTAGTGACTTTAACTTTAGGTAAGTTCTCACTACTTTCAATACATTCAATATATCCTTTAGGAATATCTATAATTTTATCTTCATCTTCAAATACAACTTTTTTCCCTTCTATTAAAAAAGCTGATATATCCTTAGCTTTTTTAATATCCGATATTAATAAATTATTTTCCTTAGCTATCATATCAGGTGCTTTTACACCTAAAGAATCTGTAGCTGTGGTTATAATTGGCATAGCCTTTAGAATTTCACTAACTTTTATAGCAAGTTCATTTCCTCCACCTAAATGTCCACTTAAAAGAGATATAGCATATTCTCCTTTAGCATCTACAACAACAACTCCAGGATCTATTGTTTTTCCTTTTAAATAGGTTGCAATAGCCCTTACAGCTATTCCTGTAGATGAGATAAATATTATTCCTTTTGCTTTCTCCATAGCTTCTTTTGTTATTTCATTTAGACCAACTGCTTTAATCTTATCTTTAGAGAAATATAGGCTGCTGAAATTCCTACTTAGCTTTTCTCCCAAAATATCGCCTAAGCTCGAAACACTAAGGATATAAATCATCTATTTTACTCCTTTTCTAAATTCATGAGTAAACGTCTTATCATATAGTAGAGATTTTTCATATTCACTGTCTATAAAATCTCCAACCAATATTTGAGCAAACTTCTTAATTCCAGCTTCCTTTACCTTTACTGCTATATCCTCTAGTGTACCTATAATTATTCTCTCATCCTCCCAAGTAGCTCTCTCTATAACAGCTACAGGAACATCTTCTCTTCCATAACCTTTTTTAAGCTTCTCAACAACTTTATCAATCATTCCTACCGAAAGAAACAATGCCATAGATGCCTTATGTGAAGCTAAGCTTTCTAAAGATTCATTTTCTGGTACTGGCGTTCTACCCTCTACTCTTGTTAATATAACAGTTTGACTTACTGATGGAAGAGTAAACTCTCTTTTAATACTAGAAGCCGCTGCTGTAAATGAGCTCACTCCCGGAACAACTGTATATTCTATATTCAACTTTTCAAGTTCATCCATCTGTTCTTTTATAGCACCATAAATAGAGGGATCACCTGTATGAAGTCTTACTATTATAGAATCTCCTTGAGAATTTTCTTTCATCACTTCTATAACCTCTTCTAAGGTCATGCTGGCAGAATCATATATCTTACAACCTTCTTTGCAGAAGTCCAAGTGCTTAGGACTAACTAAAGATCCTGCATAAATAATTACATCACAAGTTTTTATAAGTTCTCTTCCCTTTACGGTTATTAAATCTACATCCCCAGGTCCTGCCCCTACAAAGTAAACCATGCTATTTCCTCCTATCTATTAGCTATTATTAAAGACATATACTCACATTCTGATAATATTTCTTCTCTACTAGATGTAATTACTTGACCTTCTCTCCCTGCTTTTCTAACCATAACATAGTTAAAGCCCTTTTCTTCAAGTACATCTAATACTTCTTTTTCTCTTTTATAAACCTTCATTATTACAACATACTTTTCATCTTTTATATCATTAATTCTTCTTGCTGGAAGTACTAAAAGAGGTTCATTTCCCATAACTACTGGCGTTCCAGTTAGTGCAGCAGATGCACAGAAAGAAGTTATTCCTGGTACAGTTTCAACCTTAAATCCGCTTTCTTGTATATATCTTAATAAATGAACATAAGTAGAATATACTAGAGGGTCCCCTATAGTTAAAAAACTTACTATTTTCCCTTCTTGAAGCCTATTTTTTATAATTTCATAAGCTTCTAGTACCTTTCCATCAGTATTTTTTTTACCCATTGGAAAATGAGCTATTATAACTTCAGTTCCTTCTTTTATAAATTCCTTTGTAGTTTCGTAGGCTATGCTTTCTCCCTCTTCCTCTGAAGATGGTGCTACTATTACTTGGGATTCTCCTATAGCTCTTACTGCTTTTAAAGTTAATAGTTCTGAATCTCCAGGGCCTACCCCTATTCCATATAGTTTACTCATGCATTTTTTCCTTTCTTCCACTCACAATATATATTCCATTATTGCTCATCATCATGTAACTATTATTTCTATTTTTACTTACATGAACCTCTGTTATGTCAACTTCATAATTAAGTCTTTTTAATGTCTCGCAAGCTTTATAACAATTATCCAAAGTAATAAAATTTAAAACTACTCTTCCTTCTTGTTTTAATATTCTATGTCCTTCTTCAATTATCTTCTCTAAATTGCCACCTGTTCCACCTATAAATATTCCATCAAAACTTTCTGAAGAAAGCTTTTGTAATTCTTCTAAAGCTTCTCCTTTAATTATATCTAAGTTATTACAACTAAATTTAGCTTTATTTTGAAGAATTAGTTCGTACGCTTCCTCATCTCTTTCAATAGCAGTTATTTCTTTACAGAATTTACTCATTTGAATAGATATTGAGCCTGTTCCAGCTCCAACATCTAACATCTTATCATCTTTTTCTAACTCTAATTTAGCTATGGAAAGAATTCTTACTTCTTCTTTAGTCATAGGAACCTTTCCTCTTATGAACTCTCCATCTTTTATGAATTTCACGTTCTCTCCACCACCATTATGTTTAATTCACTAAACTCTTTTGCCTCTATTTCTTTTGGACTTCCTATAGTTATCTTCTCATCCTCATAAGAAAGATTTTCTCCTACATAAATGGTACATTCTATATTTTCATCATGTAGTTGTTTTGCAAGCTTAGTTGGGTTATTTATCTTATCCGTCAGCCATATAGATAAGTTGACCTCTCTAACTTCTTTTATAAAATCCCCCTCTCGTCCATGGAGAGAAGATAATTTTGCTTCTTGCCAAGACTTTCCTAGTTTACTCATAAGATACTGAAAAGAACTTATTCCAGGAATTACAGTGATTTCTTCATTAATATTTCTTTTAAGATAATTAAGTACACCATAAAAACAGGGATCTCCAGAAGCTACTATACCTATATTTTCAGAAGGATTATTTTCTATAAACTCTATTATACCTTTTAAATTATTCACCGCTACCTTAGGTGTAGATATAAAATCCAAACTTTCCACGGCTCTAGAAAACCCTATAACTATAGATCTATTATTTAAAGTTTCCATAGCTTTAAGCAACATGTATTCTTTACTTCCTGGTCCAAGTCCAACTAAAGTAATCAAGTTTCTTCCTCCTCACTATTAAATAGAAGTTTAGCTTCTTTTCCTCCCCAATATAAAACAACCTCTGAGGTTAATTCATTCATCACATACTGCTCCATTTTTTCTTTTGCTTTTAGAGCTATAGTTTTATATATAGACTTATATTCATCTGGAATTATTCTAACAGCACCTTCTGTAGTTTTTTCATTATAAACAGCTGTCACTAATTCTAGTGGCGCTCCTATTAAAGCTAATTCTAGTGCTATAACTTCAAGTCTCATATCACAAACTTTAGAATGAGTATTAAAGGCACCAGCTGCTACTTTTCCAAGTTTCCCTATATGTCCTATTATAGTAACTTTCTTAACAGAATAGTATCTCGCTGCTTCTAAAGCAAATCCAACATAATTAGATATAGTAACCATCTTGTTTCTATCATAACCCAGGGATTCTCCGAATTTTTCTCCCATATTTCCAAATATAAATATTAACTCATCATAATAGGCAGCTTTAGCTTTCATTTCTATTTCAATAGTTTCTTTTAAGGCTTCCTCTGACATAGGATATACTATTCCAGAGGTTCCAAGTATACTTATTCCACCTAATATATTAAGCCTAGGATTAAAGGTTCTTTTAGCTACTTCTTCCCCTTCTGGAACAAAAATAGTTATCTCTACCCCTTTATCTTCTGGAAGAACTTTAGTTACTTCTTTTTCTATCATAAGTCTTGGAACTGGATTTATTGCAGCTTCTCCCTTTTTTATATAAAGACCTTCTCCACAAACTACTCCTACACCTTTTCCACCTTTTAGAGAATATCTATCCTTCGATTTCTTAGCTGTTGCCCATATTTCTATTCCGTGGGTTACATCTGGGTCATCTCCCCCATCTTTTACTACACAACAAGAAACAAAGTTTTCTCCTCTTTCTATAGTTTTTATAGGAAGCTTAAGTGGTATTCCTGCTGGAGTATCAATATCTATAAACTCTAAATTAATGTCTTTGTATAGCATTAAGGTAGAAGCCTTTGCAGCTCCAGTTGCACAAGAACCAGTGGTATAACCACATCTTAGCTTTTTCCCTCCAGCATTTACATACATGTCTAACATTATTCTCTCTCCACCAACATGTACATAAGAGCATTAACTATAGCTGCAGCTATATTACTTCCACCTTTTCTTCCTCTTATAGTTATCATAGGAATATCAAGTTTTTCTACTTCTTCTTTAGACTCCCTAGCCCCTACAAATCCTACAGGCGCTCCAATTATAAACTTAGGATTAGCTTTTCCCTCTTCATATAAGCTCTTTAGATTAAACAATGCTGTAGGTGCATTTCCAAATACGAAAAACTCTACACCTTCCTCTGATGCTTTAGCTACAGCAGCCATTGAACGAGTTATTTTTTCTTCCTTAGCTTTTTTAGCTACTTCTTCAAGAGACACATAGGTTATAACCTCGCAGCCTAACTGTTTTAGAGCTTTTTTATTTATACCAGCTGCAATCATGTTTGTATCTGTGTATATCTTTACTCCACTTTTAAGAAGCTTTTTAGCTTCCTCTATAGCACCGTCTCTTATATAAACTAAATCTTTATATTCAAAATCTGCTGATGTATGGATAACTCTTTTTACTATAGAAAGTTCTTCCTCAGTAAAGTTATGAGTTCCCATCTCACTCCCTATTATTTCAAAACTTCTTTGCTCTATTTCCATTGGATTCTTAATGTACTCCACGGCTCTTCTCCTTACAACTGTTAATTATTTCTTTAAGAAACTCTATATTTGAGAAAAAATGAATATGAGCATATGCTCCTAAAGTATTTTTCTTAATATATCCACATTTCCAGCTTTTCAAGCTTCCATCATAAGCTCTTTTCTCTAAAGTATAAACCTTCTCTTCGTCAGAATTTATAGTTGATTTATGAAACTCATGTGCTCTTACTTTTAATGCTCTTCTTATTAAGGAATTTTCTTTAACATCTATAAAGGTGTATCCAAAGTTATTTAGTTTATCAGTCATAACTGATTCTCCTTTAAATACTCCAACCATTTTCTCCCCTTCTATTTCTTCCATAAGGTACATGAGGCCTCCACACTCTGCATAACAAGGCAGTCCGTCTTCAAGCTTATCTTTAAGACTTTGTATGAAGCTTGTATTTTTAGATAACTCTTCTCTAAAAACCTCTGGGTAACCTCCACCTATATATATGAAGTCAAGTTTATCAGGCAACTTTTCATCCTCTAAAGGTGAAAAATACTTAATCTCTCCTATTTCCTCTAAAAGTTCTATATTCTCCTTATAATAAAATGAAAAAGCCTTATCCCTAGCTATTCCTATTTTTAGTCCCCTTTTTCTTAGGTGAAAATTATCATTAAATCTTTCTGTTTCTACTAAACAGTTAAGTAATCTATCAACATCAACATTATCCTCTATAAGCTCTGCTATTGTGGATATTTTTTCATCTAAATCCTCTACTTCTGAACTTTGAACTAATCCTAAATGCCTTGATTTTAATGATATTCTTTCATCTTTAGGTACATATCCTAAAAGGGGTACATCTATCTTCTTATCAAATATAGTTTTTAATAATGAATAATGACTTTCAGTTATATTATTGAGTATTATTCCTGCAAAGTCTGTGCCTGAAAACTCTAATATTCCACTAACTTCAGAAACAAAGGTAACACTTGAAGCTCTAGGGGTAAGCACTAAAATCACAGGTATATCTAAAAGCTGAGACACATGTGCTGTTGATGCTTCTGAGGTGCATCCCATACCATCATATACCCCCATTACACCTTCTATTATTCCTATTTCTCCTCTGCCTCTTGAATAAACTGCTTTAAGTCCATCTTCTCCTTGCAAGAAATAATCAAGATTCCTAGAAGGATTTCCTGTTACCTTTTCATGAAAAGCTGGGTCTATATAGTCTGGTCCAATTTTGTAAGGTGCAATATCATATCCTTTATCTTTAAGTAATCTCATAAGACCTAAAGTAAATGTAGTTTTTCCTCCACCTGAACAGTTAGATGCAATTATTATTGATTTCATAAGGACCTCCTTATTTTAATTCATAATTCCCTTTTTACTTTCACCCATTCCTTCATATTTACCACTAATAGCTTCTTCTAGATGTCTTAAATATATATTTCTGATTTCTTTATATTCTCCTAAACCTTTAAATATCTTTTTAACCTCTATGCCTTCCTCTTTAAGTCTTAGATACCAAGATTCCTCTTCCTCAGAAAATATATCATTTTTAGCATGGTCTCCTGCTACCAAAAGGAATGGTGTTAAATTTATTTCTTTAACATTATATTTTTTTAAAGTTTTAATTACCCCTTCTATAGATGGATAACCTTCAACCGTTCCTACAAATGCATTATCATAATCTAGTTCTCTAAACCTATTTTGAAGACAACCGTAACAAGAGCTTGCTGGATGATTGGTTCCGTGTCCTACTAATAGAACATTCTCTCCCTTTGGCATAACTTTTTTAAGCTCATCAATTAAATCATCGTAATCTAAATTAACTTCTTCTGATTGGAAGTATAACAAAGGTCGTCCTATAATCAAATTCTTAAAGCTTTCTTTATAGCTATTTACAACTCTCTTTATATAGTCATATTCTTCTCCTGGAATTATATGAAGCGGTTGTACAACAACTTCATCATATCCACATAACTTAAGATTTTTTAAAGCTTCTTCTGGTGTCATTACATTCATATCATACTTATCTTTTAAACTTTTTATTATCATATGTGAGGTAAACGCCCTAAAAATATCATATTCATTTCTATATTTTTCCTCTACTTCTTTTTCAATAACCACTATGGTTTTATCTAAAGTATCTAAGTGGGATGTTCCAAAACTTGTAATTAAGATTGCTTTTTTCATTCCTTCAACTCCTATAAAAAAACCTCTATCCATTTGGATAGAGGTAAAAGTGCAAGACAAATATAATGGTAATATAATTCCACCTATTCTTATATCACTTTCCTTCCCTCCGAAGGATTAGCTATAAAAAATTAGGCAGGTCTCCTGACTTAGGGTTCATCCTCCTTCTTCCTTCCCAGTAAAACCAGTGGTTCATTAGAATTCGTCACCCTTTACAGTAGCGGGGGCTGTAGAGGCTTTTAACCTCTTTCCCTTTTAAATTTATTTCCCAGGAAATAAATACCATAACTTCTCTTGTTATTCTGTTAATGAAATTATATCTCAAAAAGCAAACTTATACAAATACTTTCCTACACTAAAAACTTATTTAACACTTGCTTAAATTCATCTTCACTTTCTGTAATAAAGGCTTCAAATTCTGTCCCATTAAGCTTAACAGCCTTAGCTAATTCTAATAAAAATTCTGGTACCTTATCTTGAAGTATGTCCCCATAATAGTCACCTATTCTAGTTTTACCTTCACCTAGTTCACCTTTAATGTGAAGTTCAAAAACATTTTTAGGTCCATCTCCAACTCTTTTCATCTTTCCGCAAAAACCTATATTCCCAACTTCATGAACTCCACAGGAATTAGGGCATCCTGAAATATGTACTCTTGGAAGCAAATCTTCCTTTATACCTTCAGCCCTAAACATATCTATCATCTCGTTTAGAGTTTTTTGCCCATTTAAAACTCCCATTTGACAGATAGGTGTACCAATGCAAGCAACAGATTGTTCTAACCTTGTTTCTCCACCTAACCCCTCTGTAAGACTGACTATTTTTTCAGCTTCTTCCCCATTTAAGTTTCTTATATATAAACCTTCCTCCATGGTAAGTCTTATTTCAACATCATCCATATTTTCTATTTCATCTATAAGAGTTTTTAACACAGATAATTTTAGTTGTCCTCCTACTGGATGGAAGTACACGCTATATAAGCCTTTTTGTTTTTGAGCTATAATTCTCTTATTATTTATTGTAATTTCCTTACCTTCTTTTTTTATCTCTTTTATCTCCAAGTCTAAAGGCAAGTTCTCAGCTTTCTTAACTTCTTCTAAATGTTTTTTATAACACTTTATAAAATCATCTTTACCCATTCTGTCTAAAATGTATCTGACACGGGCTTTTCCATGATTTTTATAATCTCCTTCAGCCATAAATAAATTAGTTATAGCCTCAACATGATATAAAATATCTTTTGGTTCTATTAGTTCTCCAAGTTCTACTCCAAGCTTTGGATTTCTTCCTAATCCTCCACCTATATACACTTTAAAATATTCTTTATCATCTACTTTAACTGCCAAAAAACCTTGATCTGTAACTGTTGCATGTGAAGCATCTTTATCACTGCTGGAAAAAGCAACCTTAAGCTTTCTAGGTAATTTATAGCTAGTAATTTTCTTCATAAAATGTCTATTAACAGCCATAGCATAAGGAGTTACATCAAAAGTTTCATCTACATCTACACCAGATAAAGGAGAAATCGCTACATTTCTTGGAAAACTTCCCCCTGCTCCTCTTGTATAAATTCCATTCTCTAAAGCCTCTACCATTACTTCACATATACCATCTATATCAAGTCCATGTAATTGTATAGCCTGCCTAGTTGTAAGGTGAATCCCTTCTAAATCATATTTATTTGCAAAATCATAAACTAATTTAAGCTGCTCTTTAGAAGCTATACCTGACATAATTCTAAGCCTAATCATAAATTCCTTTCCACTTCTATGGGCGTAAACCCCCATACCACCTGAAGCCTTTTTAAAATCTGCTTTATTCATTTCTCCATTTAAAAACTTATATCCTACCTCTTTAAAATCCTTAATTTCTTCTAATAATTCACTATTTAATTTATCCATATAATCCACCTCTTAATACTGTTTACAATACAAACAAAGTATACTCTTTACCTTTTTATAAGTAAAATAGGTTTTATTAATGATGTGGATAAAAATTTCTAATGCTTATTGTCCTCTTCTATTTTCATCACAATCTTTTCACATATCTCATGAGTTATTAACGAATCTTGTATAGATGGACTCGGGATCTTATTATTTTTCACACAATCTATAAAATGATCTGCTATTTGATAAAATCCTCTTTTATATAACGTTGGTTCCCAATCTCCAAACTTAGATAGGCTTTTATTCTTATCATGTAAATGCCAAGTCTCCACGAAATTATCTACTATATATTTATTCCCAGCAGTCATGTATTCTAATATTTCTTCAGTAATTCCATTGTTTCTGTTCATTATCCCTATAGCTGTACATCCATCTCCAATCAATTGAATTACTACATTGTGAAGCATTCCTTCTTTCCTTAAATATCTAACCTCTAGTTCCTTAACTTCTCTACCCATTAAAAATCTTAAGGTATCCACAACGTGAACAAAATCCTCCACAATAAATCTTCTAGTATTATCAGGAAGACAAAATCTATTTTTTTGAATTATTATTATATCTGCTTTGCCATGTTCTTTTAACTTACTAAACATAGGAGAAAATCTTCTATTAAAACCTACCATAGCTATAACCTTATTTTTCTCAGCTAACTTAGCTATCTCTTCTGTTTCTTTAAAATTTAATGAAATAGGTTTATCTATATAAACATTTATTCCATTTTCAATAAGCTTTTTAGCCACTTCAAAATGAGCTTCCGTAGCAGTGCTAACAAAAACAGCTTGAACTTTTTTATTTATAAGTTCATCAACTGTCTGTACATACTCATTTATTCTATATTTAGTCGAAAGATTTTCTAAAGTAGTTTTATTTCTAGTACAAAGAACTAATTCTATATCCTCTTTTTCACTAAGTACTGGTAGATATGCTTTTTTAGCTATATCTCCTAATCCAACAATTCCAATCCTCATAAATTTTCTCTCCTTACAACACAGATTTAGTTTTCTTCATAAACCTAGATATAAATTCACCTGCTAAAATAACCAATAATATATACATCTCGTATCTATATCTAGTTTGAGTTTCTATAAAAATATGCACTGATGTAAATCCAATAAATAAAAGACATATAATATCTATTTCTTTATTATTTCTTTTAAATTTACCTAAAAGAGCTCCAAGTGCACCTATTATCAGAAATAAATATTGTAGATTACCTATTTCTGAAAGCCTAAAGGTATTATCAGTAATTTTTTCTTCAGAGAGAGAAAAAGAATACTGATTGTCCCTCTTTCCTAAGAAGTCATACATTTTAGTTTTAATGAATGGAAAAGTTTCTTTATAATTTGTTATAGAATTTTTTATTACCTTGAGACATTCCTTATTATAAGCATCATAATCAAAATTTAATCTCTCTAAATCAAAGTAAACTTGTGTTTTCCTAGCACTTTCTGTAGGGATTTTATATACACCTTCATCTGTAAGCCCTAATACAAATTTAAAATACTTTGCATTACTTTGACTTATAGCCTTTGGTGCTATCTCTGTCTTAACAAAAGCAAAATCAACTAATTTAACCACCATAGTAAAACAAAGTATATAGATTACCAAAATACCTAGTATTTCTAAATACATAGTTTTACTAAATACTTTGCATACATAGGTAATAGCCACTCCAATGATAATAATTATAGCTATAGGCCTAAATATCTGCATTAATCCTAAAAATACTCCTCCAATTGCTGCTGACTTTTTATCATTTTTTAGAATAAAATATAAAGATGTTACCATTAATGCGCCACTTATATGCTGGTTGTTTATAACCGAAGACCCCATTATATTAGGAATATATAAAGAATATAATGTAGACCCTATAGCTCCGATATCTTTTGTATACCTATCCTCGCAAATCTTATAAATCATTATGGAAGTTACTATAAGATATATCCATTCTAATATTTTAAAAAATATAAGTTTGCCTCCAAATATTTTGGTTATTAATGCAAGATAGGAAGTATATCCAATTTGAAAATTATAAAAATAAAAATAATTGGTTTTATCGAAACTTTCCTGTTTAAAAGTTCCATCAATAATCTTATTTGCACCTTCCAAAAGTATTTGATAATCACTAATAGGAGTAGTCTTTGCATAGAAGTTCCAAAGTGCATAAATAATTAACGAAATTACTGACAAACCTATCAAAAAGTATTTTGTGTTTTTTCTATTTACTCTAACAGCTGTTATAACAGAAGCTAAAGTTATAAATAATATAATTACTGTTGTATTAATGCTTAACTTTTCATTAGTTAATTGGTAATATGCATGACCTGATATTAGGAGTATTATTATCCCCAAAATCGCAAATAAAAAGTTTAATTTACTTACCATAGATTTTATCTTCATCTTAAATCTTCTCCCATAAGAAAGTAAGAACCCAAGGAGATACTTTTGAAGTAATATATTTCACTGTCATCGTCCCCCTTATCCTAAATTATTGCTGTTATTATGTTAATTTGATATATACATTATATATTAATTTCAATTTAATTCCAATTTATAAAAGAACCATCTCAATTTATTTTTGAGATGGCTCTATATTAATTATTTTAATTTCTCTGAATTACCTAAGCTCACACTGAAAGTTTCACCATTTTTCATTAATATGTGACCTGAACTGTAAGGTTTATCTTCTATAGTTATATAAACTTTATCTACTCCATAATATGCTCCTAAAGTATTGGTTATCCCTTGAAGTATATTTAGTTCATAACTTGACCCTGCATTCATTTCTTTAACAAGATTTTCTGAAAAATCAACATAAACAACTCCATTATTTAAATATAAGCTCTTTATATTTACATTTGGGCCTAGTAAACTGCCTACATTATCTTTAGGTACTTCTTTAAATAGTTTCTCTAAAGTTAATCTTGTTATATCATTTGTTTTAAAGCTTAATTGTTTCTCCACATAATAAAGCTTCATTTCATCTCCGCTAGGATAATATATTCTAACATTTTGAACTAATGGAGTATCCTTTTTAATCTCATCTAAAGTTGAAGTTACTTCTGAACCTTGTGAAGTATATACAGTTTTAACTAATCCATTTTTAGCTGCATAATAGTCTAACTTCTTATAGTTTTTACCTTCAGTTGTTACTTCCAATGCTTTGAACTTACCTACATTAGTTGTTATCTCAACTTCTGTGTTAGAGATATATCTCTTACTTCCATCTGGTGCTGTCCAAGAAGTCCCTTTAACTAAAGGTTCCTTTAAAAAAACCTCTTCTACTTTGCCTTGTTTTGTTGTAAAGTTTTCTCTAAAATAAGTTTCTTCTCGAGATAATACTGATCTAAGCTCTCCATCTTTATTTTCTAATACAGTTACAAGCTCTGTCCCTCCATTATTTTTTCTGATTTGAGCTCTATTATTATCTATATAATCTACCCATACTGTGTATTTAGCATATTCATTTCCGTTTCCTGCATACTCATATACCACATTATCATTAAAAGGATATATATCCTTTATGCTATAAGCAGTACCCCCATTATCCTTTGTTTCTTCATTATCGGGATTGTCAGTATCAGGTTTAACAGTGTCATTTTGGCTACTATTATCTTTATCAGCTGCACTTATTTTATTGCATCCAAACATAAATAATACAGAAAGAGATAACATAATGGCACAAATAATCTTTTTCATCTTTCATCCCTCTTTTCTTTAATTTATAGTAAATTACTCTATACTATAATATTAATATATAGGGGGATTTTGGTCAAATTTCCTCAGTAATCATTTACACAGAAACAGGCCGTAACCATCTAGTTATGACCTATCAATACTTCTTTTAAATTCTGCAATCCTTTTAAATTTTCTATTCTGTATTCAACTTTTTCTATATTCCCAAAACCATATTCAGCATAAATGAAGGGTATTTTATTCTTTTTCGCAGCCTCATAATCACCTAAGATATCACCTACGTAAACTGGATTTTTTAAAGAGTTTCTTTGTATTACTAATTTTATATTTTCAGCTTTAGATTTACCTGTAGCTCCTGAACACTCAAAATCTAAAAATAAATCCTTTAAGTTATGATATTCAAGAAAGGCTTCTATATATCCAGCCTGGCAGTTACTAACTATAAATAACTTATACTCATCTTTAAGTTTATTTATAGTTTCTTCTAAATCCTCATATAGAGCCCCACCTTGTTTTGCTATTAATTTTATTTCCTCTTTATAACATAACTCTATGACTTCTTCTCTCTGTTCTTTTGATAAATAAGGAAATAATTTTTCTCCTATCAAATCATGCTGCAATCCAAATACTCCTCTTAGATCCTCTGCTGTTATTGGCTCTTTAATATACTCAAAAGCATTTAAAGCTTCTTCCCAAGCCACTAAACAAGTTTCTAGCGAATCCCATAAAGTACCATCTAAATCGAAAATAATGCTATCAACCTTTAACAAAAACAATCACCTCCTAATTTTGTATATATTATATTATAAAATATATCTTTAGTGAACTTCCAATCTATTAACATGCTATAATATTAGTTAATAAATGGAATATATTGAGGAGGTTATTATGTTTAAGCATAAAGAAGTTAAAATCCCCCTATTTATAATTGCTCTTATTTTTTCTATATTATTTATTGACTCTAGCTACTCTAAAATTAACAACTCAACTACTAATGTTAAATATATAGATTCAAGCTCCTTCAATTCTATAATAAAAGAAGCTTTCCTTACAGATAAGGGATATTCTGAAACCTTGTCTCAATATATGCCTTATGAAGTGTTTAGAAAAACAAATATATACCACACTTATGCCTTAGAGTATTATGAGGGTCCTTTCCAAATAGAGTTAGATCTTGATGAAGTTTCCCAAAGTTATTCTAATGAATTGATATCAATAAAAGTCGCCCATTCTATTATTATAAAAGATTCCAAAGATAATCTTGCTGGTGGATCTAGGGCTCCAATTACATTTACTGTAGAAGAAAAAAATAATTCTTGGTACATTATTGAATGCTCCCAGCCTGCGTAATTATTTAATTAAAAAGAGCCGTTAAAAACAGCTCTTTAATTTATCTTATAAGTCTATTTATATCTATTTTTAAGATTATTCTGCACTCTTTAAGGATTCCACCATGTTTATTTTCTTTAGCCTTCTGTACATTACTATATTTACTAGTCCTGAAAATATTATTGTTAATATGGCTGAGTAAACAAAATCTATAGCTTTAATTGTACGGACAAACATTACCATATCTATTTCTGCAGTTACTACAACATACCTATGTAGACCTATACCTAAAAATAATCCTAAGATGGTTCCTATTATAGATAAAACTACATTTTCTCTATAAACATAAGCAGCTACCTCACTATCATAAAATCCTAAAACCTTTATGGTTGCTAATTCTCTTATTCTTTCACTTATGTTTATATTAGTTAAATTATACATAACTACAAATGCTAATGCAGCAGCGGATACTATTAAAACCACCACCACTGAATCTATGCTTCCCATAGTCTGTTGGAAACGTTCACTGGTATTTGTTATAAAGCTAACAGAACCTATATCAGTATTCTTCATAAGGTCTTTAGATAAAAAGTCTTCTCCATCTTTACTCTTATCTGTAGTGGTTCCTACAAATCCATTATATTTAACTGGGACATCAAATAGCTCCTTATAATATTCTGGAGACATGTATATATAGTTCATTACATAGTGCTCCGTAATTCCACTTATCTTTACTTTAACTTTTTTATCATTTAAGTTTATCTCAATATTATCTCCTTTAGACACCTCTAAAAGTTTAGAGAGCTTTTCAGTAATTACTACTCCATCTGAGGGAAGTTCAATGTCTTCATTATTATGAGCTAACTTAATGAAGTTCTTAATTTCACTCTTATTTTCTGGTATAAATAAATAACTGTCCACTTCCTTATCATTCTCATTAGTTGTTTCAATATTCTTTTGGAAAATCATCAAAGTATTATCTAAGGTTTTATAATCCTTTAAGTCTTCTTTAAAATTAAGAAATTTACTTTCCTCAATCTCCGATTTTAACTGAACAATCATGTCATATTTATATATCTCATTAAATTGTTTGTCTGTTATTGACATAATTGAATTTTTAAGTCCAAAACCTGTTACTAATAATGCAGTACATCCTGATATACCTATTATTGTCATAAAAAATCTCTTCTTATATCTAAGTATATTTCTCGCTGTAACCTTACTGGTGAAAGACATCCTTCCCCATATAAAACCTACTCGCTCTAATAGTATTCTCTTCCCAGCCTTAGGAGTTCTAGGTCTCATAAGTACTGCTGGAACTGCTATTAACTCCTTGGCACAGGCAAAAATAGCCGCAAGTGTAGTACATAAAACTGCAACTATTGTAGAAGTAACAGCTAACTCTACATTAAAAGGTGATATAATGTCAGGAATCTCATACATGATTCTATAAGCATTAAAGATTACATTAGGGAAAAGTCTAAAGCCTACTAATACCCCTAAAACACTTCCTCCTATACTTGCCAGAAAAGAATATAAGAAATAATGAAAGATTATAGATCCCTTTCCATATCCTAAGGCTTTAAATGTTCCTATCTGGGTTCTTTGCTCCTCAACCATTCTAGTCATACTAGTTAAACAGACAAGGGTTGCAACTAAAAAGAAAATTAATGGAAATACATTACCTATTGCTCCTATTCTTTCTGAATCATCGCTAAACCCTCTTATTCCTATATTGGTATCTCTTCCAAGTACGTACCAATCCTTATTTATATCCTTAATTTTTTCTTTTACCGGATTAACTATATCATTATATTTATCTGTAAAATAATTTTCAGCCTTAGCATCTTTAACTATTACTGATAGTTCATTATATATTTTTTCTACTTCTAATCCAGGAATGTTAGGCATCTTAGGAATGGCTAATTCATAGGCTGCTTCTTCACCAATCTGAAAAAAAGCTTGAGTAGTTCCATTTCCTAAAGAATTATTTCCCCTTTGACTCTTATTCATATACAAAGATGAATTAACAGTCCCTACTATTTTAAATTTCTTAACTTCATTTTTTGTTTTAAGTTCTATTGAACTTCCTATTTTTAAACCTTCTTTTTCAAGAAATCTTTTCTCTGTTACTGCTTCCTCATTATTCTCTGGAAGTTTTCCATCTACTAATATAGGATTATTTACAGTTTCCTCTCCTATCTTTAAGGAATGTACTTTTATAGGTATTTCACTTTCCCCATTAACAGCCAAAGCATCAAAAGTATAACCTGCATAAACCTTCTCAACTCCATCTGTATTTTCTACCTTCTCTATGTCAGACTTCTTGAAACCAGTAGCCGAATAAATATCTAAATCTGATGCATTGCTATCATCTAAATACTTATCTGCAGTAATTTTCATATCAGGGCTAGTTGCTCTAACCCCTGCAAAAAAGGACACCCCAATAGCTACAATAATGAATATAGATAAAAATCTTGATTTACTCGTAGTTATATCCTTTAATATATTTTTTCTATATGCTCTTTTCATTCCTACCATTCAATCCTTTCTACAGGTATTGGATTATCATTTGTTGTTACGCTATGAACTTTTCCATTTCTCACCTTTATTACTTTATCAGCCATTGGTGCAATAGCTGAGTTATGAGTAATAACAATAATAGTCATTCCATGATCTCTACAAGTATCTTGAAGAAGTTTTAATATAGATTTTCCAGTATTATAATCTAATGCTCCTGTAGGCTCATCACATAACAAAAGTTTAGGGTTTTTAGCTAACGCCCTAGCTATAGCAACTCTTTGCTGCTCTCCACCTGATAATTGAGCCGGAAAATTAAATTTTCTCTCCTTAAGCCCCACTTGATCTAATACTTTTTCTGGATCTAATGGATTTTTACATATTTGAGAAGCTAATTCCACATTTTCAATAGCTGTAAGATTTTGAACTAAGTTATAAAATTGAAACACAAAACCTATATCATGTCTTCTATAGGTAGTTAACTGCCTAGAATTATATTTCTCTATTTCACTGCCATCTACTGTTATTTCTCCACTGGTTGGGAAATCCATTCCCCCTAAAATATTAAGTACAGTTGTCTTACCTGCTCCACTTGGCCCTACAACTATTACAAATTCACCTTTATCTATAGAAAAGTTAACACCATCAACTGCTTTTATCTCTACTTCTCCCATTTTATAGCTTTTCTTAACATCTTTTAATTCTATATATTTTTCCACTTTTACTCCTCCCATAAGACAGATATTAATAAATACGTAATCACTTTATTCATATTATACTCTTAAGCAAACATATTAGCCGCTAATTTAATACAAATTTAATAAAATAAAGGGTCAGCTATTTAAAGCTAACCCTCATATTAAAACATATACTCTTAATTATTTATTACATCGGTTCTTATGATGTTCCTAACCTATTTCTTTTAATAAATTAGCCATCTCAATTGCTGAAACTGCTGAATCATATCCCTTGTTTCCAGCCTTAGTTCCTGCTCTCTCTATAGCTTGTTCTATACTATCTGTTGTAAGTACACCAAATATTACAGGAATTCCTGAGTTTAAAGAAACATTGGCTATTCCTTTAGAGGTTTCTGCACATACATAATCAAAATGTGGTGTAGCTCCTCTTATTACAGCTCCTAAACATATAACTCCATCATATTTATTTTTTTCAACCATCTTTTTAGCTACTAATGGTATTTCAAAAGCTCCTGGAACCCAAGCTATTTCAATATCTTCCTCTTTTACACCATGTCTTTTAAGTCCATCTATAGCTCCACCTAAAAGTTTAGATACTATAAACTCATTAAATCTTCCTACAACTATACTAAATTTTAATCCTTCTGCTACTAAATTTCCTTCATAATTTATCATTTTTATTCTCTCCTTATATTTAAATATTTAATAAGTGACCCATTTTTTCTTTTTTTGTTTCTAAGTAATATTTATTTTTTTCATTATGGTTCATTTGAATTGGTACTCTCTCAACTACCTCTAAGTCATAGCCGTTAAGTGCTGATATTTTTCTTGGGTTGTTAGTCATTAATCTTAACTTTGTTGCTCCAAGTTCTTTAAGTATTTGAGCTCCTATACCATAGTCCCTCATATCTTCTGGAAATCCTAATGCTAAGTTTGCCTCGACTGTATCTAATCCTTCATCTTGAAGCTTGTACGCTTTTAATTTATTGATAAGTCCTATCCCTCTTCCTTCTTGTCTCATATAAAGAAGAATTCCCTTACCTTCCTCAGCTATTTTTTTCATTGCAGCATCGTATTGCTCTCCACAGTCACATCTTTTTGAACCCAAGGCATCTCCTGTTAAACACTCAGAATGAACCCTAACCAAAACAGGCTCACCTTCTTTTACGTCTCCCATAACTAGTGCTACATGATGTTCTCCATTTAACTTATTTATAAACCCTACTATCTTAAAATCTCCATACTTTGTAGGCATTGAAGTTTCTACAACCTTATCTATAAGTTTTTCTCTATGTCTTCTATACTCTACTAAATCAGCAATGGTTATTATTTTTAGATTATGCTTTGAGGAGAATTCCATTAAGTCTGGAACTCTTGCCATTGTTCCGTCATCCTTCATTATTTCACATATAACCCCAGCGCCTTTAAATCCTGCTAACTTTGCTAAATCCACCGCTGCCTCTGTATGTCCTATTCTTTTTAGAACTCCACCTTTTTTTGAAATCAATGGAAATATATGTCCTGGTCTTCTAAAATCCTCTGCCTTTGATTCTTTATTTAATAAATGTTTTATAGTATCTGCTCTTTCAAATGCAGAAATACCAGTGGTTGTATCCTTATGGTCAATAGAAACAGTAAAAGCAGTTTCATGATTATCAGTATTTTTTTCAACCATCTCATTAATATCTAATTTTCTTAATAAAGTTTCTTCTGCTGGCACACATATAAGTCCTTTTCCGAAGGTTGCCATAAAATTAATATGCTCACCTTCTACTTTTTCAGCAGCCATAAGTAAGTCCCCTTCATTTTCCCTATCTTCATCATCAACAACTATTATTATCTTACCCTCTTTAATATCCTGTATTGCTTCCTCAATAGTATTAAATTTGTACATATCTAACCCTCCCTTAGAATCCGTTATTTATTAGAAAATCCATGGTTATAGATTTCTTTTCATCATTCTTTTTGTTAAATCCAAGTAACTTTTCTACATACTTTCCTATAACATCACACTCAAGATTTACTTCTTCACCTATTTTCTTTTTAAGTAAAGTAGTTTCTTCGCTTGTATGAGGTATTATAGATACCTTAAACTTCTTTTCATCAACATAAGCTACCGTTAAACTTATTCCGTCTATTGCTATCGAACCTTTCTCAACAACATATTTCAAGATTTCTCTATCAGCATCTATGGTGATCCAAACAGCATTTCCTTCTTTCTCATAGGATGTTATCTTTCCTTTTCCATCTATATGTCCACTTACTATGTGTCCTCCAAATCTGCTATTTGCAGCCATGGCTCTTTCAAGATTAACTTTATCTCCTTTTTTAAGAGTTCCTAAGTTACTTCTTCTAACAGTTTCACCCATAACATCTGCATAAAAATAATTTTTCCCTATATCTGTAACAGTGAGGCAAACCCCATTCGTACTTATACTATCTCCTAAATAAGTTTCCTCAAGGACCTTAGAAGCTTGTACTTTTATTCTCAAAACATTCTGTGAGGCTTCAAAATCTACAACAGTTCCTATTTCTTCAACTATTCCTGTAAACATACCTTCCCCTCCTTAAATATCCCTCAATTAATAAATCTTCACCCAAAAACTTTGTTGATATGTTCTTAATATTAAAAGATTCACTTAAGGCTCCAATTCCAACCCCTTCAACTGGTGTTTTAGCCTTATCTCCACCTATTATTTTAGGGGCTATATAAAACTCTACCTTGTCTACTAATCCTGCTTCTAGAAAAGAAAAGTTTAAGGTTCCTCCTCCCTCCAACAAAACACTATCTATTTTTAATTTTCCAAGCTCTTCTATAAGTTTCCTTATATCAACTCGCTCATCTTTATCCTGTAATATTAATACCTCTATTCCTCTATCTTTTAATTGTTTTATCTTATCTTTTGGAGCTTTTTTTGTAGTTGCTATCAAACATCTGGATTCATTACTAATATCTAAAACCCTACTGTCTATTGGAATTCTAAGCTTACTATCAACTATTATTCTTATTGGATTTCTACCATTAGGCACTCTACATGTTAGTGAAGGATTATCTTTAATAACTGTATTTACTCCAACCATAATGGCTGAATATTTATTTCTAAGTTTATGCACATTTTCTCTTGCAATTTCTCCAGTTATCCACATAGATTCCCCAGAAGTTGTGGCTATTTTTCCATCTAAACTCATAGCTGCTTTAAGTAGCACGTAAGGCTCATTACTTAAAATGTATTTATTAAACACTTCATTAAGTTTTATGCATTCCTCTTCTAAGACCCCAACCTTAACCTCTATTCCAGCTTTCTTAAGCTTTTCTATACTTTTTCCTGCAACTAATGGATTAGGATCTATTTGTCCTATAACAACTTTAGAAAATCCATGTTCTATAATGGAATCAACACATGGAGGTGTCTTGCCGTAGTGATGACAAGGTTCTAATGTTACGTATATAGTTGCACCTTTAAGGGATTCCTTAGAATCTTTTATTGCATTTATCTCTGCGTGATTTCCACCATAAAACTCATGGTATCCTTCTCCAATTATTTTGTTATTCTTTACTATTACTGCACCAACTTGAGGATTAGGATTTACTTTTCCTTCTCCTTCCTTAGCTAACTCTAGTGCTCTTTTCATAAACTTTTCATCCATAACATTCCTCCTAACAAAAATCTCAAGGCAAGTAATGATTCAGACAATAAAAAATACCCCAAGCAAACGCTCAGGGCACAACAAACCAAAAGTAAATAAAGCCTATTACAACAAATAAAAAAGCTCTGAAATCCTAAAATTTCAGAGCTTATAAATGCGAAATAGCCGTATTATTAAGTAAGCTTAATAATACCTTTTACTCATCTTCTTCCATCCAGACTTTACTGTCGGCCTCGGAATTTCACCGAATCATGCTAAAAATTAGCTCGTGGGCTTTACCACCGGTAGGGAATTTCACCCTGCCCTGAAGACCTTATACAATTTTATAAACAAATTATATAGTTAATTTTTTATCATGTCAACCTTTTAAAAGTTAGGAGTAAATCCACAATATCCCACTTCATCACACTTTTCCTTCATATTTGTCCATCTTGCTTCATCTTTTATTGCCTCTAAAGCTGATGGATATAATATATAGTTTTCTTTAAATATATGATCTCTTAAGTTAAATATAATGTATTTAGCTGTTTCATCTAAATCTGCTTTAAATGCCTCAAAATTAATATACTTTATATTTTCTCCTAAAGATTTTAACCTTCTCTTTTTAGCTCTTAAATCCTCATGTTCCATCTTCATAATTCTAGTAGGTCCAGTTATGCCTTCCTTCTCCATCTCTAAAAACAATACATTTTCTTCTCTTTGATGGTGATTTTCTGCCTCTAATATATTATCTGCTAAAGTTATAATTTTTGCGAATTCTTCCTTAGTAGAATCATAGTCCTTAAACCCTTGTATGGCTTTATTTAACTCTTCTAATTCTGTTAAAAAGCCTAATATAACATCATGTTCTTCCACCATAGTATTAACTACGTGTCCTGGATATATTTTTGTCTTTAACTTCTCAAGTTCATCCTTTAACACTTCCATGTGAATCTCACATAGTCCTCTTAAATCCTCTGGTTTCATTCCTTCTTCAATTAAGTTTTGTTCTGCTACAGATAATTCCATAGGAGTGATTTCTTTTACTATCTTTAAAGCTTCCCCTCTAACTTCTTCTGTGGCACCTTCTGTATTTAATCGCTTTAATATATGCGATAAGTTTTCTACCCTCTCTTTATTCATCTCAAACCCCTCCTAATTAAATCATTTCAAATAAAACACTGTTTTCTTTGTAGATATGCATAAACAAGTTTTTTTCTAATTCATGTAACTTATGATATGCAAGTTTAAAAGTTGTGCAAGCACCTGCTGGTGGAGTAAAGTCTCTTGTAAGTTCTTCCATTTCCTTAAGAATGTCCCCAGCTCCATCATGTTCTGATTCTGTTTCCTCAATATATTTAATTAATTCTGCTTTTTTAACTTCATCTTTACTGTAAAAATACTCTTCCATAAGTGGAAATAAATTTTCTTCCTCTTTAATTAAATGTTCCTCTAGCTCAGTTTTTAAACTTCCAAATAGTTTGTGCAGTTTTAGAAGTTCTTCTCCATTATGGTTAAAATGTACTTTTAAAATTTTCAATAATAGTCCATCAATTTCTTTTATTTCTCTATAAGTATATTGATGATGTGTATCTACTATATGCTTTATTAGGTCTAATGGTTTTTCTTTTCTCCAATCCTTATACTCTTTATTGCTTTCTAAAAACTTCTCGTATTCATCATTTAACTTATCAACAAACAAATCAACATTTAATCCTTTATCTTTAAGTGCAGCACCTAAACTATCATGTCCTCCACAGCAATAATCTATCTTTACTTCGTTAAATATCTTACTAGAATCAGGAAATATTGAAACAACCTCTCCAAGTTTTTGATTCGCATTTATAACTCTACTCATTTTTAACACCCTCCAAAAATTCTTGTTTTCTATGAACTAATAATAACTTGTATTAAAAGATTAAAATATGATTCAAGTCACAATTTTAAAAAAGCTATAAAATTTAAATTCTTTTGCTCTTTTGCGCAATTGCGCAATTGATGTTTTGCGCAATTGCGCAATTATACACTTCTGCCCTGTAGGAGCTTCTTCCCAAGCTCCATTAAATTCCTTCTAATTTTGTACGTTTCTACGTTTCTAAATTTGTACACTTCTATTCTGTAGGAGCGTTCTTCAGCTCCATTAAATTCCTTTTGACTTCTCTCAAAAAAATGATTAGACTGACGCTGAGAAGAGCGTCTACCGAATAGATGTGTAGAAACTCTTCTTCTCAAGAGTTTCATTAGAATCATAAAAAAGTAACCAGCAAATTTTGCTGGTTACTTAAATTTAAAATTTATTTTATTCAATTACCTTATATACTCCCTTTGTTTCTTCGATGGTTATTTTACTTTCAGCTATAACTTTATCATTTTTCTTTGCTTTTAAAGTAACTTCAATTAAACTTGATTTTTCTTTTTTTGTATCTAAAGTTGGACTCCATAATACAGCTTCACCTGTATTAGTTATTTCTTTTTTAGATTCATTTTTTATTGTATTTATAAACCCACCCTCTGTGGTGCTCCAAGTGTATTCTATATCTTTAGTTTGTTCTTTTATCTCTAGCTCTGGAGTCATTGTAATTCCCTGTACTGAAGATAATTCTAACATGTAGGTTTTTATGTCCGTTTTTATAGATAATTTAGGTTCTTTTGAGCTGCATGAAGTCAAAATTAAAGGTATTATTAAAACAATTAATAAATAAAACCCTCTCTTCACTGGTCTCCTCCTTAATAATTATTCTACGTAATCCCTAAGTCCTTCTTCATCCTTTATAAAGATTATTTTGTTTCCAACCATCTTAATTACTTCTAATTCCTCAAGCTTAGATAACTTTCTACTTATAGTTTCTCTTGTAAGTCCTGTATAGTTAGCCATCTCTTCTCTATTTATCGGAAGTTTTATTTCTATACCATCTTCTTTTTTTGCTCCATAGTCTTTAGAAAATTCCAGAAGCATATGAGCTATTCTTATCTCAGCATCATTTGTAGCTAAGGTTTGAGCTAAATTTTCTGTCTGAGCTAGCTTTTTTGTAACCTCAGTAAGGATTTTTAAAGAAATCTCAGGATTCTTCAGTATAATTTGGTGCATATCTTCTTTAGTTAAGGTACATATTTTCACCTTACTTATAGCAAATGCAGAGAAGTTATGGGTTTCTCCTTCATTAAAAAGGCTTAATTCACCAAAGAAGTCTCCACTAGATAAAATATGTATTATCTGCTCTTTACCATCTTTAGTTATTTTAGAAAGTTTGACTTTTCCGTCATTTATTATAAATAAAGTTTCTGATTTTTCCCCTTCATGACAAAGAGCTTCACCATTTTTATATTCTCTATGTCCTGTCAAATTTTTTATGGCAAGTAGTTCCTCATCTGAAAGAAATGAAAATATAGGAACCTTCCTTACGCATAATTCATTTTTACAATTTCCACAATTACATTCTCTCATTGTAGTCACCTCAAATTTTTACTATGATATAATTAGATTATATATTTTATGGGAGGTATTTTCTATGGAAATAAACACGGAAATTTTAAAAGGATTTATAGGAACATATACTAAAGGTGATAGCAAGGGTATTTATAATTTTTCTTTTAATGCAAATTTAGGAGAAGTAAATAATATAAATGTAGCTGGAGAGCTTAGTAATCCAACTTATATAGCTATATCATCAAACAAAAAATATTTATATTCAGTAATGAAAGATGGAGATATGGGTGGAGTTGCTGCTTATTTAATAAATAAAGATGATTTAAGCCTATCTCTTCTAAACTATAAACTTTTCCCTGGATCTTCCCCTTGTCATCTAATTACTAATAAAGATGATTCTTATTTATTTTCTGCTAATTATCACACTGGTGAGATAAACTGCTATCCATTAAATGAGGATGGTTCTTTATGTGATCCTTCATCTAGAGTTTTTCATGAAGGAACTGGTCCAAACAAGGATAGACAAGAGAAAGCTCATGCTCATTTTGTAGGTCTTACTCCTAATGAAGAAAAACTTCTTGCCATAGATTTAGGTATTGATAAAATGGTAGTTTATGATTATAAAGATGGGAATCTTGTTGAGGATTCTTCTCTTACTGTAAAGTTTGAAGGTGGCTCTGGCCCAAGACACATGACCTTCCATCCTAATAAAAACTTTGCTTTTTTACTTAGTGAGCTAACTTCTGAAGTATTTGTACTAAAGTATAATCCTTCTAATAATGTTTTTGAAATTGTTCAAAAGATATCTGCTTTACCTGAAAACTTTAATGGTAAAAGCAAAGCATCTGCTATACATATTTCATCTGACGGAAGATTTTTATATACTTCCAATCGTGGATATGATTCTATAGCTGTATTTGCTGTAGATTCTGAAACTTCTCTTTTATCTTTAGTAGAAATAACAGAAACTAAAGGTAAATACCCTAGAGATTTCATCATAGATCCTACAGGAAATTATGTTATTGTTCCTCATGAAGGTAGCGATAATATGACTATATTCTCTAGAGACAAAAATACTGGAAAAATGACTAAACTTGATCAAGAATACACTGTTCCAAGTGGTGTTTGCATAAAATTTCTTTAATGGAGGTATCATATGTCAAAATTATTTAACTCAATACAAATAGGTTCTTTAAATTTAAACAGTAGATTAGTTATGCCACCTATGGCAACTGGAAAAGCTCCGGACGGAAATGTTACTGAAGATATATTAAAATACTATGATGATAAATCTCAAGGAGGTTATATAGGCCTAATTGTAATAGAACATAGCTATATTAGCCCTAAAGGAAAAGCTCACAAAAATCAACTTTCGGTAAGTGAAGGCGTTGATATAGATAAACTAAAAGCCTTAGTTGATATCATCCATAAAAATGGTTCAAAGGCTGTTATGCAGATTAACCATGCAGGAATTCAAACCTCAGAGGAAGTTACTGGCTTCCCTTCAGTAGGGCCTTCTTCTGTTGCTAACTCTAAAGGTGTTGTAGCTAAAGAGCTTTCTGTAGATGAAATAAAAGGTATAGTTAAAGCTTTTGGAGAAGCTGCTTCTAGAGTAAAAGCGGCTGGATTCGATGGGGTAGAAATTCATGCAGCTCATGGATATTTACTACATCAATTCTTTACACCATTAACTAATAAAAGAACTGATTCTTATGGTGGAGATGTAAAAAATAGAATAAGAATTCATCTTGAAGTTATTGAGGCTGTTAGAAAAGCTGTGGGGGAAAACTTCCCTATATTATTAAGATTAGGTGCTTCGGACTATACAGAAGGTGGAGTTACTATTGAAGACAGCTTAGTAGCTGGAGTTGAGTTTGAAAAGGCAGGAATAAACATTCTAGATGTTTCAGGTGGAGTTAGAGGATTTGTTGTTCCTGGAGCTAATGAAGAAGGTTATTTCTGGCCACTTACTGAAGCTCTTAAAGAAGCATTATCTATTCCAGTAGTTCTTACAGGTGGTATAGTTACCCCTGAAGCAGCAGAGAAACTTTTACAAGAAGAGAAAGCTGATCTTATTGGTGTGGGAAGAGCTATATATAAAGACTCTGAATGGGCTAAAAAGGCCGCTGAAAGCTTAAAATAGAAAACTTTGCATTAGTAGTTTAAAGCTGCTGATGCAAAGCTTTTTTTACATACTTTTAAATTAGATAACTTATGACTACAATTAATATTCCTCCAAGTGGAATGGTTAGTCCATTAAAGGTAGTACTAATAATACCCTGCTTAGTAAAGTTCTCATAAAATTTAGTTGTACTTCGTTCTTTTTCTGTAGCTCTTAAGTTCATATAGGATGAGTATTGAGATCCTTGAGATCCTAAGGATGTCATGTCTAATCCTGATGAGTTACCTCCCATAACTAAGAAAAAGCCTATTACAGTTACTATTAATCCTTCTATTAAAAGAACATCTTGTATCCTATAAGGATATCTTGATGAAATACCCATTGCAACTAATATTCCTACGGTCATTAATATAAAACCTAACCCAAAGGATGCTATTAACTTTCTTATATTAAGTTTTAAATCATGATGTCTGCCTTGAGGATTAATCCTTTTATAAGATTCAGGATGAAGATGAGTACTTATAGCATTTTTTAATATATCAAATATTAGAGCTATATTTATATTTCCTGACTCTTTAATTACGTCCTTAATCTCCTCTCCATACCTCTCTCTCCATTCCTTAGGATAAAGAAGAATTAAGAGGTCTATAAGCCTCATGTTAACCTCAATCTACTTTTTCCAGTAGATATTATCTTATTTATATGCTCTAGCTGAAAACTTAAAAGTCTCTTTCCTTCTTCTGTTATTGTATAAGGAATTTTCCTATCCTCGGTTATCACAGGCTTTATAAGATTATTTTTTTCTAATCTTGATATAGCTCCATATAATGTCCCTGCCCCTAGCTCGATAGAGAAATTATTTTTCAGATCTTCCATAATGGCATAACCATGCTTATCCTCTTCTGCTAGGCTAATTAGTATTAATAAAGAAATATCCTTGAACTTACCCATTTCTTCTAAATTCATAAACTCACCGCCTTATTACGTTATACTTTATATCGTATAACGTAATAGTATCAGTTTATTATTTATATGTCAATATTATCCACTAAAATTCTATATTTTTCTCTATACCTCTGAAGTGGCTTATGTGCATATTTTTTATTGCTAATATGTCTATTAATTTACTCGAATAGAAATCTATCTTATAATTGCACACTCCCATTTTTCTTTGGAAATAGTTTGTTGTTTCTGTTATTGATTGAACACTATTCATCTTAATTATTATGGAGGTTTTGCTAAAGGCTCCAAAGCTTCCATAAAATATCCTTTCATCATATCCCATTGTGTTGTTTCTATATTCTATATAACAACTAAATATTATTATTGGCATAAACATAAATATAAAAACTGCTTTGTGGAATATGAAACTTATCACTAGAAAAATCATAATACTAAAAATTACTGGAAATATAAAGAATCTTTTCATTGCTTTTTTAGGAGGATACTTTAGCTCAATATTTTCAAAATTAAAATTTGGAATTAAAGTATCTATTAATATGTTTAACTTCCCTTTATCAGTTAAGGGATAAAAAATTGCTTCTTCCTTTTCTTCATCTCCATAACCTGCTGTAACCACTTCAACCTTATATTGCTTAAACCACTGATTTATAAGCGTTTGCTTTAATTTTATAGCTTGTATATTTTTAATAGGTAATGTGTATTTTTTTAAGCTTATTAAACCATATTGGATGTTTAGTTTATTATCTTGTTCATATATTATAAAGTTGTAGTATCTAATAAATGTTACTATGACAGATACTATAAATGAGAGGATATAAATTACTGTAAATAATTGAATTGAAAATACAACCAATTCTCCCATAGATTTTTTAATTACATCTTCTATGTTAAAGTACTTATCTACATATTTGCTTATGTCTAGTTTTAGTGTATCTAATAAATCATCCAAAAATGTAAAGGAAGATACAATAAGTGTTACTATTAAGCCAAGTTTATTTTTTGTTAAAGCCAATATAAATAGTTCTCTATTAGTGCATTTAAATTCTTTTGATCTCTCTTTGTCTTGCACAGTGTTAGCTTTCTGAATTTTTGAATCTGTAGTTGTTTCTATTACACTTTTTATATATTCTATTCGCTCTTTATTTAAAACTATATCTACTTCGGCTTTTCCTAAAGTAGTACTTCCACTATCAACCTTAAGCCTGTAAATACCTATGATTCTCTGAAGAAAACTTTGTCCTATATCTATGGTTGAAATATTATTTTTAGATAAAGTTAATACTTTTTTACTGATTATTCCTGTTTGATAATATAGCATGTTCTCTTTTAAATAAAACTTTTTAGTATACCAAACTAATATACTGTATATTGCCATCAGCATGCATATGCCTGCTCCAATAGCAATGCTAACTAAAATTTCATTATTTAAAACCATGGGTATAAAAATAAAAAAGTTACCTTTTATGTATTTAAACGTCTGAGATATTATGGTTGATGGGTGATTTCTTTGAGGTTTATCCATTATTATCTACCCCCGTTTCCTGGGGTTCTAATAGTATCTCTTCCTCTAGTACTTGCTCTTGCTCATTTGCTCTATCCTTGAGTTTTTTAATTACCCTATTATTTATGTAATCACAAATTTCATCTGCTGTTTCTTTTGGAAGTCCTACTAATCCAAATACTCCTCCAGCTGTTGATATACTTACAGTAGCTATTTTATATAGCTTATTTATAGGACCTTGATTAACGGTTATGTGTTGGATTCTAAGCATTGGTATAATAGTGTGCTGTACAAAAAATATTCCATGATAAAACTCAATTTTATCTTCTGTAATACTATATTTCCACTGCCTGTACTCTATTTTAGGATATAAAAAAGCATTTAGAGCAAGCAAGAGTAGTATAACCCCTTGAATTATAGTAGCTACTAAAACAAAAGTCTCATCCCAGTTTTTTATAAATATTCTTACCCCTATAAATATTGCTAAAAATATTAGGAATGTTATAACTCTTGCTGTCCTCCAGGACTTTACTGCTTTTTTATCTACATTTTTAAACTCATTAACTTCTTGATCCTTTTCAATATACACGTATGTCTCTCTTTCTTCCATCTTCATCCCCCTAAGAATTATATTTATTTCCTTATATTTCATTATTATAACTTAAAATAGACAATAATTATCCTTAAATAATTATTAAAAAATATATTACAATCCATAATTTTATGATAATATATTAACTAATCTTATCAATAATAAGGAGTTTTATATGAAACAATTAAAAACAAAAGGCTTTTTAGTAGTACTTGGAGCTGTTTTGCTTCAATTGTGTATTGGCTCTATTTATTCATGGAGTCTTTTTAATGAACCTATTGCTACCTATCTTGATATTTCAAAAAGCAAGGTTGTCCTCACTTTTTCTATAACGGTATTTGTGTTTGCTTTTGTGACTATATTTTCTGGAAAACTTCAAGACAAAATTGGTCCTAAGCCTGTAGCAATGATTGGTGGAGCTTTTTATTCTATTGGTTTGTTTTTATGTTCAAAATCAACCTCTCTTTTAGATTTCTATATATACTACGGCTTTGTTGCTGGTATAGGTATTGGCTTCGTTTATGTATGCCCTTTATCAACTTGCATAAAATGGTTCCCAAATCATAAAGGATTAGTTACTGGAATTTCTGTTGGAGCTTTTGGCCTTGGAAGTTTAGTTTTCAACCCATTAATTCAAGCTTTATTAGCTTCTCTGGGAATCTCTAAGACGTTTTTGTTTTTATCTATAATAAATTTAGTTTTGATTTTTATAGGCTCTAACTTATTATCTTTACCTGATGAGTCATTAACTATTAAAAACAAGGTTGTAGCCATTAATAAAAACTATACACCTATGGAAATGGTGAAAACTAAGAATTTCCCTCTTCTATGGATAGCTTATTTATTTGGAACTATGAGTGGACTTTTAGTAATTGGCTTAGCTAGGGACATAGGAATTGAATTAGCTGGTCTTTCTTCTAAAGCAGCCGCTACTGCTGTATCTGCTGTTGCTATATTTAATGCTACTGGAAGACTTTTTTGGGGAACTCTCTCAGATAAGATAGGAAGAATAAAGGTAATAACCATATTATTTGGAATCACTACAGTATGCATGATACTTAAGAGTGTTTTAACCCTTAATATAATAAGTTACTTTTTAACTTTGGGAGGAGTAACCTTCTGCTTTGGAGGTTTTTTATCTGTGTATCCTACTATAACCGGGGACTTTTTTGGGCTTAAAAACCTAGGTTCAAACTATGGCTTAATGTATCAAGCTTATGGTATAGCAGCCTTAGTTGGTCCACTTATATCGGCCGCAGCCGGAAACTTAAAATTAACCTTTATTATCTCAGCTATTTTATCTTTAATAGGTCTAATTATATCTCTTTTTATAAAATCTCCTTTTAGGGGTAACAGTTAATATTTATATAGTTAAAAGTGAATAGTAAATGAAGAAATTCAGCTAAGCTGAATTTCAACAATAACTTTTAACCATTCTCTTTTAACTATTAACTTAACTCTAATAATGTACTCTTACTAACCAAAATTTTATTTTTTTATCACTCCATCCAAGATCCCATGGTACATTGTTTCTATCTGTATTATGACATGTAACTAAGGAATATCCTTTCGAATCTGCTCCAGTTACTGTTGAAATATGAGTTATATCACCCTTCTTCTCATAAGCCACAAAATCTCCTGGCAGTAGTTTATAAGATGCTTTATAAACCTTCTCATAACTACCTTTAGCTATAATTGAAGCTCTACCGCTATTTATCATATAAGATGTAAATTTATCTGCATTTACCCAAGGACCAGTAGCACTTCCTTTATCATAATTCCAAGTACCATTCTTTTTAAATTTTCCACCTTCACTTAATATCTGAGAAGCAAAATTTGCGCAGTCTCCACCCTCAGGATTAAAGTCTCTGTATTTCTTATTATACTTAAATCCATATTCAGGAGCTGTAGCTGCACCACAGTATTGCATAGCATAAGCTACTGCATTTTTTCTTCTCTCATTTATTTCTGACATGTCTCTCCCTGGCTGAGCTGCTATATACTCCTTAATATCTTGAGCTTTTATATTTTCTAAACTTAATGAATCAGCAAAGGGGTCTGTATACCACTCTTTTGTTATTATCCATTGACCATCTCTATTTGTTAATGTCATCGAATGATATGTTCCTATTCTAGAGCTATTAACCTCATCGGGTTTATCCTCATACACATACCTATATTCAGTATTACAAAGTATATTAAAATAACATTTTTCAGTTCCATTTTTTTTAGAACTTCTAACTACTATTTTAGGTATTATATCTACAAATTTTATTCCTTGTTTTTCTGCCCAGTTATTTATATACTTAACCTTTCTCTCCTCATACTCATATGCCCATTGACCGTATTTTGTATCAGTTGCATATAAGGTATCTATAAGCTCTAAATCTTTTTCTAAAACAGCCTTATTTTTACTTACAAATATGGTTTCCACAAAGTCTAAAACTTCTTGGTCTACACTTTCTGTATTTGCTGCCTGTGGAATATTTAATTTAATTAGAGAAAGAAATAATGTGAAAACTATAAACTTATTTACTGCTTTCCTGTATCGTTTTATAGGCAAGCTCATAGATACTTCTCCTTTCTTAACCTGTTTATTTTAAATTATCATTTATAATTTCTATAAATTCCTTAGTGGCTTCATCTTCTGGAGCTCCCTTATACCAACTTCCCTCTTCACCACTCCAACTACCAAAATATTTAGCTTTTAATATAATTTCAGGCCTATATTCAAAATGTAAAATATCAAAATGTCCCCATTTTCCTCCCCAAACAAAATTATTTTTTTCAAAAGCCTCAACTAATTCTTTAGGATATTGTAGAAGTCTAGAGTTACCATCCTTTTCTGAACTCCATTTCCAATAATCTCTTTTATCGCTTTTTAAATCTATTGCTATTCCATAAGAATGCGGACTTAATCTTCCTGTACCTGATATAACTCTATAGTTAAAGGTTCCACTTGCAGGATAAAGTATACCTCCTATATCTCCTCTGCTTTTTGCTAAGGGCATAACTTCTTTTAGCGCTGTTTCTAAAGAAGTTTTTGCACCATTTTTACTATTAAATTGATAATTGGTATACCCATATTGAAGCGCTATTAGATTAGTTTCTATAGCCTTTTTAGAATCTCCATATACTTCATTAAAAATCTCATAAGACCTTGCTCTTCCTGGATCAAAATCTTTTTTCATTATTTCTTTAGGCATTTCTAAAGGATATATTTGTTCCATCATATCCTGTAAATCTGGATCTTGAAGTTTGTCATCATGGGTTTTATTTCTTTTATCATCATATAAGACCTTTTTTCCTGATTTCATAATTAAATAAACTTTATCACCATTTTTTTCTACTGACTTTACATGTTCAGGATATGCAAGTTTTAAGGTAAGTAAATCTTGTTTCATTGTTATTAAATAATCTCGCTCTTCCGTAGCTGATGTAATTTTAGGAATATTTATAACTATTAAAATTAAAAATAATATTCTAGCTAAAGTTTTTTTCATTTCCTTCACCTCTTAAATCCATATAAATATATCCTGTCCTGAGTTTTAGCATAGTATGTGTTATAGATTTTTTTAAATTTACAAATTAATTTATCTTATAGTATAATTTACCGAAATAACTAAATATTTAAGGGGCTGATATTTATGAACGTAATTGATATATGTATGGGTATTCAAGCTGATATAGTTAAATGGAGAAGAGATCTTCATGAGATACCTGAACTCGGAATGGAATTAGAAAAAACACACAAATATGTAACTGACGAACTTACTAAGATGAACATTTCCTACAAAACCATAAGTAAAACTGGAATTGTAGCTATAATAGAAGGAATTTCAGATGGACCAACTATAGCAATAAGAGCTGATATGGATGGACTTCCTATTAAAGAAAAAACTAAATTACCTTTTTCATCTAAAAATAATTGTATGCATGCCTGTGGTCATGATGCTCATACTTCCATGCTTTTAGCAACAGCAAAAATTTTATCTGAAAATAAAAATTTATTAAAAGGGAATGTAAAACTTATATTTCAACCGGCTGAAGAAATTTCTTCTGGAGCAGAAGCTATGATAAAGGAAGGAGTGTTAGAAAATCCTAAGGTTGATTTTATATTAGGTCTTCATATAGGAGCCTTATTCCCTGAGGTTAAACTTGGTATGATTGGGGTTAAATCTGGTTATATAACTTCAGCTGTAGATAAAATATCTGTAACTGTGAAAGGAAAAGGTGGTCATGGTGCTATGCCTCACCTCTCTGTAGATCCTATCTTAATTGCATCTGAAATAATATCTTCATTACAAAAAATAGTAAGTAGAGAGACAAATCCACATCATCCTGTTGTTGTGACTATAGGATCAATAAATGGTGGCTCTAGCTGGAACATCATACCTGAAAAAGTAACTTTTGAAGGTACTATAAGAAGCATATATCCTGAAGATAGAGATATGTTAGAAAAAAGAGTAGTTGAGATTTGTGAAGGAGTTGGTAAAGCAAATGGTGCAGAAGTTAAGGCTTTATATGAAAGAATCTGTCCCTCTGTAAATAATAATCCTAATACTACCGATCTCCTAATTAAGTCCGCTGAAAAAATAGTAGGCAATGAAAAACTTCTTATTTTAGAAAATCCTACTATGGTTTCAGAAGATATGGCTTATTATTTAGAAGAAGTTCCAGGAACTTTCTTTTTCTTAGGCTCAAATAATCCACAAAAGAAAATTATTTATCCACATCATCACCCGAAATTTACTGTTGATGAAGATGTTTTGTGGATAGGTCCAGCTGTATTTATACAAAGTGTTTTTGATTTTTTTGATTTAATTTAAGATATTTATTTTAATAAAAACAGCCCCTATTAATTATAGAGGCTGTTTAACTTATTTATATATAGTTTTCTTACTTCTTCTATTTCACCTAATGATTTATCAATTTTTTCAACTTCAAAACCATTATTAATAAGGAGTTCTTCCCAAGAATCTAAATCCTTAGTTCCATGTTTACCTCTCATTAAAAGCAGTGGCTGTAGGACTATTTTATTTATATTCCTAGACTTAAGCATATATATAATGTCTTCTAAGGTAGTAGTACCTTCTAAGGTTCCTATAAGAACTTTTCCATAACCTTTATTAATAAACTCCTGTTGAAGTTTTAAATAGCTGCTATTTCCTTCATGATTAGTTCCATGAGCCATATAGACGTAATTAAGCTCTTTTGATGGATCAAGTGAGTTTATTAGATTCATATAGTCCTCATCCTCACTTAATAAAGGTGTAGCTACTACTGCTGTAATTCTATTTCTATAGCTTTCTACAACGTCTAATAAATCAAGATACTCTTTTCCTGGTATAAGATGGAGTGGAAGTATAAAGACTTCTGTGCATCCTAGTTCAATTAAAGCTTCAAGCTCTTCCTCAAGATTATTTACCTTTATCCCTGATTGTTTAAAAAGCTTATTAATAATAAATTTTGAAGTAAATGCAAGTCTAACTTCATCCCCTGAAAACTCTTTTTTAATCTCTTTAATCAATGGCTTTAACGATGAATTTACTCCCTCTAGATTAGCTGTTCCATGAGTTACTACTAATATAGCTTTCATGGTTTTACCCTCTAAAGGATTTAAAGGCTTCAATAAACTTATCTATATGAGCTTCTTCATGTTTTACAGATAAAAATAAAGCTTCAAACTGTGATGGTGGAAGATAGATACCATGCTCAAGCATATGTTTAAAGTATCTTACAAATCTTTCTTTATCGCACTTTTTAACATCTTCATAGGTTTCAACTTTTTCTCCTTCTGTGAAAAACAAAGTAAGCATTCCTCCAGCCCTATTTATAACTACTGGAACTCCATTTTCTTTTGAAGCTTCTTTAATTCCTTTTTCTAATCTCTCACCCAAGGCATTTATATGATTATAGTATTCTGGATTATTATGAAGCTTCTTTAAAGTTGCTAAACCAGCTGCCATAACTATAGGATTTCCAGACATTGTTCCTGCCTGATATACTGGTCCCATTGGGGAAAGCATCTCCATTATCTCTTTTCTTCCTGTGTAAGCACCACAAGGAAGTCCTCCACCCATTATCTTTGCGTAAGTTACAAGGTCAGGCTTTACCTTAAATAAACTTTGTGCACCCTTATAAGCTACCCTAAATCCACTCATTACTTCATCAAATATTAATAGAGTTCCGTATTCATCACAAAGACTTCTAAGTTCAACCATAAACTCATCATTAGCCTTTATAACTCCCATATTTCCTGCTACAGGTTCTATAATAACAGCACCAATATCTTTTCCTTTTTCATTAAATACAGTTCTAATACTATCTATATTGTTATATTCAGCTACCAAGGTATTTTCTATGTTTTCTCTTGGAATACCTGCACTTCCTGCAATCCCAGTAGTAAGTACCCCAGAACCTGCCTCCACTAAAAATCCTTCAAAATGTCCATGATAACAGCCTGAGAATTTAAGTATCTTATCTCTTTTTGTGTATCCTCTAGCAAGCTTAACAGCGCTCATGGTTGCCTCTGTACCTGAGTTAACCATTCTCACCATTTCTACATTATCTAGGGTTTCACACATAAACTTAGCTAAATCTAATTCAAGCTTTGTAGGTGCACCAAAAGCTATAGCACTTTTTGAAGTGTTATTAATAGCTTCAACTACATCTTCATCACAATGTCCTAAAAACATAGGCCCCCAAGCTAAAACAAAATCCACATACTCTTTTTCATCTTCATCATATATGTAAACTCCCTTGCCCTCTTTTATTATAGGAGGATTCATCCCTACATTATTAAAAGCTCTAACTGGACTGTTAACTCCACCAGGCATATATTCTTTTGAGGTTTCAAATATTTCTTTGTTACTCACAATACCACTCCTTTATTAGCAAAATTACATTTCTTTAAGCCATTTAGCTGCTTCTAGAGAATAATAGGTTATTATTATATCTGCTCCTGCTCTTTTCATAGATAAAAGCATCTCAAGAGCTATCCTTTTTTCATCTATCCATCCCATTTTAGCTGCTGCTTTAACCATAGCATATTCACCACTTACATTATAGGCTGCTATAGGATAGTCAAAATTATCTCTAGCCTTTCTTATAACATCTAAATAAGATAAAGCAGGTTTAACCATTATTATGTCTGCTCCCTCTTCAATATCCTGCTCCATTTCTCTTATAGCTTCCCTTAAATTTGCTGGATCCATTTGATAGGTTTTTCTATCTCCAAATTGAGGTGCTGAATTTGCAGCTTCTCTAAATGGTCCATAAAAAGCTGAACAATATTTAGCCGAATAAGCCATTATAGGTATATGTTTATAATTATTTTTGTCTAATACCTCTCTTATCTTACCTATTCTTCCATCCATCATATCAGAAGGAGCCACCATATCAGCACCAGCTTCAACATGAGATAAGGCTATTTTCCCTATATACTCTATAGTCTCATCATTATCAACATCAGTTCCATGTATTATCCCACAATGCCCGTGATCTGTATACTCACACATACAAACATCTGTTATAACTAATATATCTTTATCTAATTCTTTTATTTTTCTTATAGCTTTTTGAACAATTCCTTCCTCATTATAAGCTTCTGAACCACAAGCATCCTTATGTTCTGGTATACCAAAAAGCATTAAACCTCTTACTTTAGCTTCCTTAACTTCTTTAACTACCTCTTCTAATCTATCTATAGAGTAATGATAATTCCCAGGAAGAGAGCTTATTTCATTTTTTATATTTTCTCCTTCTACTACAAATATAGGGTATATAAAATCATCTGAGCTTAAGCTGTTTTCTCTAACTAGTGCTCTAGTAGCTTTATTTACTCTTAATCTTCTTCCTCTCTTTATCACTTTAACTTCCTCCATATTTCTTTTATCTCTTCTATAAGTCCATCATCACTATGTTCCTTGCATACTACAGCATCTATTTTATTTTCAATAAGTGTTTTTAAAGTTATTGGTCCTATAGCTACAACCTTTTTATCTTTTAAAGCTTCTATTCCTACCATTTCTATCATGCTGTTTACTGTACTAGGGCTTGTAAATAGTACCATATCAACTTCTTCAAATGCTCTTGGATTTTTGATTTCTCCTTTTATTGTTTCATACATAGAAACTTTATCTACTTCTAATCCAAGCTTTCTTATTTCTTCTGATAAGTAATCCCTAGCTTGAAGAGAACATGGTATTAATACCTTCTCCCCTTTATTTAATTTAGGTTCTAAAACCTTAAACAATCCTTCGCCTAAAAATTCTCTAGCCATAAGCTCTGGAATTATTCCTCTATCCGTTAACGCCTTTGAAGTTGCTTTTCCTACAACGCTAAAGCTAGCTTTTAGTTTTCTAACATCAAATTTTATATTTCTTAAATAATCAAAAAAGTAATTTACCCCATTTACAGAAGTAAAAACTATATGATTGTAATCTTCTAATTTATTTATATAAGGATTTAAGTTATCTGAAGTATCCCTAAATCTTATGGAGTTTATTTCAGTAACCTCTGCGCCTAAATCCTTTAGAGTTTCTCTAAGCTTAGATGCTTGATTTCTAGAACGTGTAACACAAATATTAGCTCCAAATAAAGGTTTATTTCCATACCAGTCTAAACTTTCATTAAGCTCTACAACATCCCCTACTACAATTATACATGGTGACTTTAATCCAGCTTCTACACTTTTAGAGTGTATATCTTCTAAGGTTCCAACTACCTTCTTTTGTTTAGAAGATGTTCCTCTCATAATTATAGCTGCCTTAGACTCCTTACTCTTTCCATTAGCTAATAATCTTTCTACTATATCCTCAAGATTTTCTAACCCCATTAAAAATACTAAGGTTCCGTTTTCCTTAGCTAAAGCCTCCCAATTAACTTTTAGTGAACTTGCTGACATTCCAGTAACTACATGAAAACTTTGAGACATCTCTCTTTGAGTTATAGGAATTCCACCATAATTAAGTACAGAAATAGCAGAGGTAACACCAGGAATTACTTCAAAGTCTATGTTTTCTTTAACTAACTCTAAAGCTTCCTCCCCACCTCTTCCAAAAACATAAGGGTCTCCCCCCTTAACTCTTCCAACTATATGCCCCTCTTTAGCTAATTTAACTAAAGTTTGATTTATTTCATCTTGAGTTTTATAATGTGAACCCGGCTCTTTTCCGCAATAGTAAACTTCACAATCATCATTTATATAATTTAAAACATTATTTCCTACTAATCTATCATAAAGAACAGCTGTACATTCCTTTAACTTTCTTACAGCTTTCACAGTTATAAGTTCCTCATCTCCAGGACCTGCCCCAATTAAATAAACTTTACTCATGTTCTCCTCCTTAAGCTTTTAATATAAGATTAGCCAATCTTTTTCCTAAGTCTATGTTATCTTCTTTATTTCCTAATATATCTTTTTTAATTATCTTTCCATCAATATCATAGGTTCCAATTAGGTAAAGGTCATCCCCTTTAACTTCGCTATATACACCTATTAAGGTGTGGCAATCCCCATTTAATGTCCTCATAAAGCTTCTTTCAGCCTCTAAAACACATCTAACTTCTTTATTGTCTAAAGCTTCAAACAAGGCTCTCTTATCACTATTTTTAAGAACCTCTATTCCTAATGCCCCTTGCCCTACTGCTGGTAACATCTCCTTAGGATCAAAATAAGTAGTTATAATATCCTCTAAACCTAATCTCTTTAATCCAGCAGCTGCTAATATTATTCCATCTAAGTTTTGAGTCTTCATTTTCTCTAATCTTGTTTGAACATTCCCTCTAATAGGAACTATATCTAAATCATTACGTAAGTTTTTGAGCTGACCTGCTCTTCTTATACTACTGGTTCCTATTTTAGCTCCTGTTTTAAGCTCTTTAAAATCTATTCCTTCTCTTGATATAAAAACATCTCTTACATCTTCTCTTTCTGGAACAGCTGCAATCATAAAGGCATCATCTAGTGCATAAGGAACATCCTTCATACTATGAACAGCTCCATGAGCTCTCTCTTCTAATAAAGCCAATTCTATATCCTTAACAAAAACCCCTTTTCCACCAATCTTATCTAAAGTTACATCTAGTCTTCTATCTCCTTCTGTAACTATAAGAAGTTTTTCACTATTAATTCCATGAGTTTTATTCAATAATTCCATAACCAGCTCCGTCTGTGCTTGAGCTAGCTTACTTTTTCTAGTAGCAATAATTAAACTCATAATATCCTCCACTTAATTAAATAATCTATGTACTAACTCTTCTTTAAAAAATAAAAGTAAACATTCTTTTTCTTTTCTTTTTTCCCACATAAACTTATAATCTTCTGTAGCAATAAAGCTTATTATTTCCTGTTTATATTCATTAAATTCTTTAGCCTTACTCCTAAGTTTATTTATAAATCCAATAAATTCATCATATTCTTTAAGGTTATTTTTTATTTCCTCTTTTATCATAAGAGAAGCTTTAGGATTTCCACCTTTAGTATTTAAAGCAAAATTAATATTTCCCAGGGAATCTTGAATAGACATGGCAGCATTTCCATGTCTGTAATTGCCTGCATTTATAAATATCTTAGCCTGCTCTTCACATTGGGAAATTATTTCCTTAGCAGCTTTCTCATCATCTATAGCTATTACTATTATATGTTTATCTTTAATAAAATCAGATTGATATGAACCTACTATAAGCTCAACTTCATTAAAATTTTCAAAACCATTAATAAAATCTTTTGCTAAAACATCAACATTACATCCACGTTCTAAAAAACTAGCTGTCTTTATAGCCGCAGCTCTTCCTCCCCCTATAATCCCTACTTTAATTTTTTTAGGAATCAGGGAAAGAAACATAAACTCTAACTCATGAATATCTTCTCTATTATCCTTAGACATTCCTCATCACTTCCCTTTAAACGCTCTTCTTTAAGAACTTCAATAGCTCTATTTACATAGTAATGTGAAGTACTTTTTATAAGATTATCTGCTAACCTTTTAGGATCTTTAGATGAAAGCTTATTATTAAAAGACTCTATTCTCTCTTCAGCTATCTTATTAGCATTTTCCTTCATCTTTTTTATGTAAGGAGTTATTTCCCTAATGTCTTTCCAAGTTTCAAAACTCTCTATATATCTATCTATTATGAATCTATTTTTATTCATCTTTTCTTTTCTAAGTTTTTTATTTTCTTCATCTATAAGAGCTATACTGTCTATGTCATAAACCTCAGCATCATCTCTTAACGCTATACTCTCTTCAATATCTCTAGGCATGGCGAGGTCAAATATTAAATATCTTTCCCCTTTTGGTAATTCTCTATTTTTTAATACTGTATGGGGAGCAGATGTGCACCCTATTATACACTTAACATCCCTCAACACTTCATTTTTCTCCTCAAAAGTTATAACTTTGACCCTGCTGTCATCTATGTTTTTTACTGAGCTTTTATTTCTGACTACTATATATAAACTATCTATATTATGAGTTAGTATATACTTTACAGACAAGCTTCCCATGTCTCCATAGCCTATTACCATGAAGTCTCTAATTCCTTCTTTAACAGCCTTATTTACGGCTATAGATGGATAAGATACTGGTATTTCATATAACTTAGCCTCATTTCTAAATTCCTTACCGCAAGTTATCGCTTCTTGAAATAAACGTTGAAGATTTCCATGAAGCCCTTTTACATTTAGAGAATTATCATAGGCTTCTTTAATCTGAGAAAGAATCTGATCTTCCCCTAAAATTTTAGAGTGAAGGCCACATGCAAGCTCCATTATATGCTTAACAACCTTTTCCTCTTTAATATGAAATATATATTCTCTTAATTCTTTATCCCATTCTAAAGTTTCAAATATCTTATATAAAATCTCATGACTTGAATCCTCAGAGTCAAAGTATATTTCTGTTCTATTACATGTATTTATTATCAATACTTCATTACAGAATTCCTTAATATTAATAACTTTATCTAATATATATTTATCTCTAATAACAAACTTTTCTCTTATATCTACACTTGTTCCTTTTAATATTCCGATTAGCTGAATCATTCTTTTCTCTCCTTTTAAGGAAACTCACTATACTCATTTTATACCAACCTCTTCTATATTTAAAGGTTTGTTTTCATAGTTTAAGTATCCCTCTAGGAAAGATGGGATTAAAAAAGTCATCCTTCTCAAAATTTTCTTCTCTGAATTAATTAACTTGATCAATTGTGGTTTTGCGCAATTGTCGTTTTGATGTTTTGCGCAATTGCGCAAAATAATTTTTAAAAACTCTTCGCTCTAGAGTTTCATCAAATTCCTTCTAAGTACAAAACAACAACATAATGACACTTTGACACTTTGACACTTTGACACTTTGACATAGGGTAGTCTACTTTTTCTTCTCACTCATTATTCATCTTTTATAAAAAACAAAAAGGAGCTGAGCCCTAATTAACTTAAAGCTACAACTCCTTAATATATAAATTATTATTTTTAATTCTTAGAAATAATTAATCAAGCTCTTCTCCATTAGATGAAATCACTTTTTTATACCAATAAAATGAATCTTTACGTAGTCTATTCAATGTTCCTTTTCCCTCATTATCTTTATCTACATAAATAAACCCATATCTTTTTTTCATTTCCCCTGTTGATATACTAACTAAATCAATACATCCCCAAGGAGTAAATCCAACTAATTCCACTCCATCATTGATTGCTTCCTTCATTTGATTTATATGATTACGTAAGTAATCAATTCTGTAACTATCATGAATAGACCCATCTGATTCAACTTTATCGATTGCTCCTAGACCATTTTCTACTACCATAATTGGTATTTGATATCTACCATATAACTCATTTAATAAATATCTTAGTCCTTTAGGATCGATTTGCCATCCCCAATCACTTGATTTTAAATATGGATTTTTAACTCCCATAACAACATTTCCTGAAGTTTTTAATGTGTTTTCATCAACAGTACTACAAGTACTCATATAATAACTAAGACTATAGAAATCTACCTTTCCACTCTTTAGAATATCTCTATCGCCTTCTTCTTCAAGAATTGAAATATCTAAATCCTCAAACATACGTTTTGTAAAATGTGGATATTCTCCTCTTACTTGTACATCTCCACAAAAATAGTTCATCCTCATTTCCTTTTGAGCTAATAATACATCATCAGGATTACAACTATATGGATATATACAACCCCCTGCAATCATACACCCTATTTTAAATTCAGGATTAATTTCATGACCTAACTTTACTGCCTTTGCACTAGCTATAAATTGATGATGCAACGCCTGATATCTTTTTGCAACCTGCTCTTTTGTATCAGGAAGCCCCATTACCTGCGCAGGACCATCTTCACACTTAAACCCACCAGATAATATATCTCCTATACTCATTGTAAGACAATTTATTTCATTAAAAGTAAGCCAATACTTAACCAAATCTTTATACTCTGTAAATAGTGTATTACAATATCTAATATAAAAGTCAATACACTTACGATTTAGCCATCCATCATATTTTTTCATTAAATTATAAGGTAATTCATAATGTGAAATAGTTACTAGTGGTTCAATTCCATACTTTTTGCATTCCTCAAAAACAGATCTATAAAAATCTATCCCTTTTTGATTAGGCACTTCATCATCTCCATTTGGAAATATTCGTGTCCAGTTTATGGACATACGAAACATACGAAATCCCATCTCAGCAAATAATGCTATGTCCTCTTTATATCTATGATAAAAATCTATCGCTTCATGTGATGGATAATGTGTGTCGCTCTTTATTTCATTAGTAAAATAACGATGTTTGTCTACAGTACCACCTGTCATATGATCGCAGACACTATCTCCCTTTCCATCTTCATTCCATCCACCTTCAAATTGATTAGCAGCTGTAGCTCCACCCCAAAAAAATTCCTTTGGAAAACTCATTTTTCTTTCCTCCATCTATTTAATATATATCTTCACCTTTGTAGATAAATAAGGTTACAATAAATGTTACTACAAATCCAATTAAAACACTTATTCCCATATAAATCACATTCATTTTTGTTGGTCCTATAAAACCTGCAACTCCAAAAATTCCCGCACTTCCTGCAAATGCATATGTGTATACTTTCATTAAACCTGCAAAAGCTGCTCCACAGAAATTTCCTATCATTGCTGCATATAATGGTTTCTTTAATCTCATATTAATACCAAACATTGCAGGCTCTGTTACTCCACCTACAACTGCTGTAATGGCACTAGATGCTGCTGTTGATTTTGTACTTTTATTTTTACACTTTACTGCTACAGCGGCAGCTGCTGCTCCTTGATTAATGTTAGAAAGCACACCTGCAACACAAACAATCGGCTCATATCCAAATGATGCAAATGATTGGAACATATAAGGAACTAACGCTCCATGCATACCTGTTATAACTAAAACTGGATATACAGCTGCTAAAAGCGCAACTCCAAAGAAACCTGTTGTATTATATAACCACATAATTGCTTTTGCTAAATAAGTTCCTAAAAAAGCACCCGCTGGTCCAATTAGGCATAGTGTTAGTGGTAACATTATTAAAATAGTTCCTAATGGTACTACTATTGCTTTGACTGAATCTGGTGATATTTTTTGAAAGAATTTTTCAACATATGACATTACAAATACAGCCATAATTATAGGGAAAATAGTACTTGCATAGGTTGCTCCATAAACGGGAATACCGAATATAGACATTCCTACTCCACCTGCAACATTAGCTACAATCGTAGGATGTATTAAGATTGCACCTAATAACATTCCTAGACCCATATTAGTTTTAAACTTATTTGCAGCTGTTGCTCCTAAAAATATAGGAAGAAAATAAAATCCTGCATCAGCAGCAAAGGCTAGCACATTATAAGTAGGCATATCTTTAGTTAAAAATCCAGCCATCTCACCTAAAATGATAATAACTTTTAACATACCAGCACCAATTAACGCTGGTATTAATGGCATCAAGCTTCCAGAAATACCATCTATAACTGCTCCGAATCCAAACTTCTTTTTAGTATCTAAATTTTCATCTATAGCTTTTTCAGCTGATATTCCAGCTTTTAAGCAGACTAATTTATAAGCATCTCCAACCGATTGTCCTATAATAATTTGTAATTGATCATTAGACCATTGTGCTCCAATTACCCCGTTTATTTTTTGAATCTCGTTCAAGTCAACAACACTAGTATCTTTTAAACTAAATCTTAAGCGTGTCATACAATGACCCAAATGACTTATATTATCCTTTCCGCCCACTAACTCTAAAACCTTTGTTGCAAGTTCTTCATATCTTTCTCTCTTCGCCATGTTTCTTCTCCTCTTTTTATTTATATTTTACAAACAATAATTATTTTGACGTAAAATAAAAACCGAAATGACACAATTATTTTTCGTGTCAAATTCGGTAATGCCTCCGCTAGAGTTACAATCCTCAAATTATTGTGTTGTTTTTTATAATACGATTAATATGCATCATTAAATACAATGTTTCATCTTCAGTAATTTTTGAATTCAGTCTTTTATCAATAACTGTACTGATCTTAACTGCACATTCATATATCTTAGGGAGTTCTTCTTTCATAGTTCTAAAAAGTACCCCATTATCATCTATAAATTGTTTCTTTTCTTCGATTCGTTTTAAATAATATCTTAAATGTATTACAAATCTATTGTAATTAAACCCTTTCCGATTAATCTTGGTATCAAATTCACCTTCAATAATTTCTGTTATCTGTTCAATTAATTGCTCTGCATCTAAAGTCGCCTTCTCATTAACACTTTCTTCTTCCGCATTTACAAAATGCATTGCTATATTAGTTATTTCACTCTCAGGTAATTTCACTGACAATTTTTCTTGAACTAGTTTAACTGCATATCTTCCTAGAGATGTCTCTAATGGATATAACTTTTCTACATCATAAGAAAATAACATCTTCATCTCTTTAAACTTTTCCATACGCTTTAATGCAAAATTTATGTGATCTGCAAGCCCAGGTAATAGATTAGGATTTAAATTACAATCAAGAGTCATCTGAGCTTTTTTAGCAATTATAGCTGATACTTCAAATATTTCTTCCGGTATTTCTTGTAGTAGCTTATAATAACTTTTATCCATTTTATAAAATGTCATAGAAATAGAGCTGAGATCTGTTATATGATAAGGCATTGAGGGAAATCCTATTCCTTTTCCAAAGGCAATTAGTTCATGACCTTTCTTATCCAAGCAAACAGCTACATTATTATTGATTTTTTTGATAACCTTCATGAATAATCCTCCTATTATTTAAAGTGAATCACCTTGCTCTCTCCAGCTATAACTTGTTTATCCCCTTCTTCAATATCAAAATTGAAATTGTCACTATTTGTTATAATCATAGGTGTAATTAAGTTAATATTATTTTGTTCCATAAACTCTCTATCTATTTCAATAATAGGGGTTCCCTTTTTAACCTTCTTACCAGCTTCTGATATTACTTTAAATCCTTTTCCATTTAACTCCACTGTATCAAGACCAATATGTACTAAAATCTCTGCTCCATTTGTAGTAGTAATTCCAAAAGCATGTAAAGTATTCGCAATCATTGAAATTTCTCCATCACAAGGTGCACACACTATATTTCCATCAAATCTAAATCCTATACCTTCTCCCATAAGCTTACCTGCAAACATTTTATCTGGTACATTTTCTAGTGCAATAGTTTCTCCTGTTACTGGTGCGTATAAATCATTATCTTTTTTCTTTTTAAATATATCAAACATATTTTTCTCCTTTACAAACAAAAAAACTCTCCTAGGTATTCCAAATAAGACAAAATAATTGTCGTTTTGGTAATGCCTCTAAGAGAGTAACAATCCTGATATTTACTTTAATAATATTACTAAATAGTATTAATAAAACGTTTAAATAAATATTAGCATTCACTAATAAACTTGTCAATACTATTATACTAAATTTATATCATCTCCATTATATTCCTGTTAAATTCCAAGGATGATATTCAACCATTCAACCATTCAACCATTCAACCATTCAACCATTCAACCATTCAACCATTCAACCATTCAACCA
>NZ_JAKGTG010000016.1:38661-95809 GCF_022324845.1 Clostridium sp. YIM B02506 | reverse complement strand
ATAAAAAAAAGCAGGGCATGTATTTCTACATACTCTACTCTTTGAGTGTATCATCTTAACTTAATGACATTGAATTAAAATGGAGTGTTCTTTTTATTTATGGTAAAATATTGACAAGAGATAAAACCAATGATAGTATAAAACTTATAAAGAGTTAATAAATAACTCATAAAATGGAGTGATAATTTGTGAGAGTAGAGTTACAAGAAAAATTAGAATTACTAAAAGATAATTATAGTGATGCTAAAAAAGAATTTAAATGGGATATGGCTATATTTAATCATTTTATAGCACTAAGTTATGCTAGCAAAGGTAAGAGGGCAGATACAGAAAAAATTAAAGAAATAAAAACTTATATTAAAGATAATACTGGCTTTTTTTCTAAATTTAGAGGGAACAGCTTATCTTTAATGTCGTTACTTTTGTCTTTTGAGGAAGATTATAAAACTACCTTTAAAGAGATAGAAGAAATGACAATTAAACTTAAAGAAAATGGAATAGCCTCCTATGAATATAGTCCAATGATAGCATACACATTTTTGAAGAATTCTAATAAAGAAAATATGGACGAAAATATTCAAAGAGCTAGATTATTTTATGAAGATATGAAAGATAATCATGTGTTTTTGACATCTAAGGATGACTATGTTTATGCGGCTTTATTAGGATGTACAGATTTAGATGTAAAAGGAACTTGCGATAAAATAGAATATATATATTATAAATTGCACAGTATTGGATACAGTAGGAGCAATGGACTTCAGACAGTATCTCATATTCTATCACTGAGAGATGACTATGAGTTTAGGGTAGAACTGTTTAATCAGATAGTAGTTAAGTTAAAGCAATTAAGGGTTAAAGTTAATAGTTATAATCTAGCTTCCATAGCAGTAGTTGCTTTAATCGTTGATGATTATTCAGAGATTTGTAATGAAATACTAGAAGTATATGAAGATATAAAAAATGCCAAAGGTTATAAATATGGGGTGCAGGCACATATAAAAACAATGTTTAGCTCTATTTTAGTTACAAGTATATATACAGATGAAAAAAATAAACTTATGGATATATCATCAGGGTTAACAATGCAGCTAATTGCAGTTGCTCAGCAACAGGCTATGATGGCAGCCGCATCTGCAGCAGCCGCTTCAGCGGCAGCATCATCATCATAAATTAAGGAGGTTTTTATGAGAGTTATTAGTAGAAGTATGGCTATTTTTATATTAGGGATTATAGGATTTTTTGTTTTTCTAAGTCCAAGTAATACTTGGGCAGCATCCAAGGAATATTATATTTCAAATATAAATATAGAAGCTAAAGTCGATGATAAAGGTAATATGAATGTTGAAGAAACCTACAGATACAATTTTACAGGAAAGTTTAATGGGATAAAAAGAAACGTAAAAACAAAAGGTTCTGATGGGGTTGAGGATGTTAAGGTATCCATAGTAAATAATAACAAGGATGAATTTATAAATGAAAGTAATAGCGAAAACAACAATACTTTTCAGTTAAATAAATCAAGTAGTGAAACTGAAGTAAAGATATTTAGCCAAAGTCAAGATGAAGAAAAAGTGTTTAAGATAAGGTACACATTAAAAAATGTAGTAACCAGTTATAGTGATTTATCAGAGCTTAAATGGGTGTTTTTTGAGAATGAAGATGATGTAAAAATAGATAATATTACTGTATTCTTGACTCTTCCTAATGAAATCACAAAAGAGGTTACTTATAGTGGAGAGGGTCCCAAAAGAGGAGAATTAAGAAATATTGACAATAAATATATAAGGCTTACTTTAAATGATATGGAGAATAATGACGTAATAGGAGCTTCGGTATTATTTCCATCAACTTGGATTAATACTTCTAAAGTAGTAGATAAAACCTATGATGAATACTCTAAAGAGGCTAAAAAACAAAAAACAATTACCACAGTTGTTATAGCTTCAGGAATATCAATAGCAATACTTTTAATAACTATTCCTTTATATTTAAGTAGTAAGCGTAGAAAAAAAGCAATAGATAAATATAGGGAAGATTATGTATTCTTTAACGGAAATCTATATGAAGATATACCATCAGATTTAACTCCTGCATTAGTATCTATATTAGTGAATGGAAGAATAGATATAAATGATTTTCTAGCGACGATATTATACCTCTCAAACAAAGGAATAATAAAATTTGAGGGGAATTACAGTGAAGATGATTATGAAGATGTCTCTATATCAATAGATGAAAATCATAGCTCGGCTTATCTTTTAGATAGTGAAAAGTATTTAATAGGCTGGTTAAAAGGATATATGAAAAATGGGAAGGTTAAACTTTCAAAATTGCAAAAGGTATCTAAGAGTGAAAGCTTTAGAGAGGAATACTCAAGCTGGGAAAATGTAGTTGATATAGATGCTGAAAATCTTAATTTCTACACAAATATTTTAGGAAAGCAGATATTAACAAATGAGTATGAGGATGAAAGACTTAAGTGGAGAGCTTTTGAGAGATACTTTACTAACTTAAATGATGTTGATGATTTAAAGGACTTAAACATATGGAGCAGAATATTACCTTATGCTATAGCTTTAGATATATTTGATGATGTACAGGATTTTATAAAAGGAGATTCAAATTATTATGATTCATATAATCCTATGTATAACTATGGATTTATGTATTTCTATGCAAGTAGTTATCATGATAATTTTAACCACAATTTCTCTAGCTCAGATAGCAGCAGTTCTACAAGTAACTTCTCCGGTGGAAGTGGAGGAGGAGGCTTTGGTGGCGGAGGGGGAAGTAGTGCCTTCTAAAATCTTTTAACTGTGATATAATTTAATATATATTTTAATAGTGGATATATGTGTTATTATCCACTATTTTTTTGGAGGAGTAGGATATGAAAAGAGTTGCAGCTGTTCATGATTTGTGTGGATTTGGAAAAGCTTCTTTAAATACAATTGTACCTATATTATCTTCTATGGCAATTCAAGTGTGTGCTGTACCAACTGCTGTGTTGTCTACTCATACAGGCGGGTATAAGGATATTGCTGTAAGAGATTTAACTGAATATATGGAGGAGCATATAAATCATTGGAAGAAGTTAAATTTGAGTTTTGATTGTATATATTCTGGATATTTAGGTTCTCCTAAACAAGCAAAAATAATAAAAGAGTTTATAGAATACTTTAAAACTAAAGATAATATAGTTTTAATTGACCCCGTAATGGGAGATGATGGAGAACTATATTCATCAATAACAAATGAAATGGTCTTAGAAATGAAAGATCTAGTATCACATGCAGATATTATAACGCCTAATGTAACAGAAGCTTTAATGATATTGGGTAAAGAATATAAGGACAAAGAAGATTTATTATACTGGAAGGAAATTTTGATTAACCTAGCAGAATTGGGTCCTAAAAAAGTTGTATTAACTTCTGTAAAAGCTTTTGGTAATGAAAATGTATTTACTTTGGCTTATGACAAAGATCTAAATAAATTCTATAAGGTTGAGACTCAGCATATAAACATATCATTTCCGGGAACTGGTGATACCTTTGCATCTATAATGCTTTCGTACATACTAAAAGGGGAAAGTTTTGATAAAAGCGTGAGTAGAGCATGTAGCTTTATATATAAACTTATAGAAGAAGGTAAACATCATGTAGAGGATATACGTGAAGGATTACCATTAGAAATGTTTTTAAAAGAACTTATTTTAGATGATTATTATTTAATAGATTCTAAAGAACTATAATAAATAGAAGCCCTCTAGTATGATTTTTAGAAGGCTTCTATTTATTTATTTTAATTGTGTAGCAAGGTATTCTCTATTATGAATTACACTTTGGTTATTCGGAATGTATTTTGCAGCAAGTTCATTATGAAGGTTTGCTTCTACAAATTTACCCTGTCTAGAATAACAAACACATAATTGAATATGAGGAATCCAGGTAGAATAGCTAGCTTGAACTAAAGCAAGGGAACCTTTGTTTTCAGGTAGTTTTGTAGCTAAGTCATACCAAAATATAGCTTGATCTAATTGATTGCTACTAAAGAAATAATAAGCTATTTTACAACAAAAATCAGCTCTAGGTATATCATACTGGAATGTTTTTAAACAATAATGCATAAAGCTATCCATATCTTTCTTTTTAGCATAACATTCAGCTATATTTGAGCAAGCTGTTTTATTATCTTCAACCCATCCTTGTTTTGAGTTTATAAATTTTTCATAGTAAGTTATAGCCTCATCAGTTCTATTGTTATAATAAAGCTCATTAGCAAAATAAAATGTATCTCTTGGAGAAAATTCTTCTCCTCTTGAAGCTCTTGCCTCAAAAATTCTTAAGTTTCTATTGCCGCTAGATTTAAGTTTCTTGTGATATACATTAATATCAGCGCTATGGATATTACCATACACAGATAGATACTCGTGAACTGGCCCTATCCACTCGAAGTTGTTGCTCCTTTTTACAAGTCTATTTCTCCTAAGTTGGCTTGTAGCATTGCCATATTCATCTTGACCTAAAATATAATTCATAGTTACTGAATCTATAGTTGTGTCAAAATTACTTTTTAAATTTATAAGTTTATTTACGTCTTCCTCTAATAAAATGTCGTCGGCATCTAACCACATAATATAATCTTTAGTGGCCTTACTAAAAGAAAAGTTTCTAGCCTTTGCAAAATCATCAATCCATTCAAAATCATAAACCTTAGCACCAAGCTCTTCTACAATACTTTTAGTATTATCTGTAGAACCAGTATCAACGATTATAATTTCATCTAAAGCATCTCGAATAGAGTTTAGACATCTTGCAATAACATCAGCCTCATCTTTTACTATCATACATAAACTTATAGATATTTTTTCATTCATAAGTGCACCTCTTTTGTAATTTATAAAAATACTTTCAAAGTATATTATGAATTTACTCTATAAATGTACACTGTAAATCCCTCCAAAATAATATGAAATGCTAAGAAAATACAATTTATATATATAAATTATAAATTTCATGAACAGGTAAGGAGATATAATAATAATTTATATAGTAAGTAAAATTTTTGGAGGAAAAGATGAAAACTAGTATAATCATATTAACTTATAATAAACTTGAATACACAAAACAATGTATAGAAAGTATTAGAGAATTTACAGAAAAAGATTCATATGAATTAATCGTTATAGACAATAATTCAACTGACGAAACGCCTAAGTGGTTAGAAGAGCAAGAGGACATAATAGCAATATTAAATGAAGATAATAAAGGATTTCCTAAGGGATGTAATCAAGGAATGGAGATAGCCACAGGAGATAATATATTACTTCTTAATAATGATACTGTAGTTACAAAAAATTGGCTTGAGAATTTAACTACTGCTTTATACAGTGATGAAAGTGTAGGGGCTGTTGGACCTGTTACTAATAACTGTTCTAATTTTCAAAATATAGCTGTGACTTATAATAATCTAGAAGAAATGAAAGTGTTTGCTGAAGAGTATAATAAATCCAATAGCGAAAATTGGGAGCATAGACTTATATTAATAGGATTTTGTTTACTTGTAAAAAAAGAAGTTGTAGATAAGATAGGGCTCCTAGATGAAAGATTTTCACCAGGGAATTATGAAGATGATGACTATTGCTTTAGAATTACTGAGGCAGGATACAAATTAATTTTATGTAAAGATACATTTATTCACCACTATGGAAGCCTAAGTTTTAGTGCAGATTTAGTAGCTTTTAATCATTTAATGGCTACTAATGGAATTAAATTTAAAGCTAAGTGGGGTTTTGATGTAGGCTATTCATGTGGAGTTAGAAATGACATTATAGGACTTATAGATTCACCAAAAGATAAGGCGATAAATGTATTAGAGGTTGGATGTGCTTGCGGAGCTACATTAATAAGAATAAAAGACCTTTATAAAAATGCTAATATATATGGGGTAGAGTATAATTTAAACGCAGCAAAAATTGCTGGGAAAAATGTTAAACTGCTAGGATATAATATAGAAACTGATAAAATAGAATGTGAAGAGGAATTTTTTGATTATATTATATTTGGAGATGTACTAGAACATTTACATGATCCTTCTAAAGTATTATTAGATTTAAAGAAGTTTCTAAAAAAGGATGGCTTTGTAGTAGCTAGTATACCAAATGTTATGCACTATAGTGTTATAAGAGGACTTTTAAATGGAAACTGGACTTATGAGGATGCTGGATTATTAGATAGAACACATTTAAGATTTTTTACTTTTAATGAAATTAAAAAAATGTTTATTAATACGGGCTATGTTGATAGATTTTATCTAAAGGTATTTATAGGAAGAAGTCCTCAAGATGATGAATTTATTAATAAAATATCTCCATTAATTGATGATAGCTTAAAATGGCAATTAGATGCATATCAATATCTTGTTAAAGCTCAAAGAATAAACTAAAAATAGGAATATTTTTAATTAATAGATAATATACATGTATAAAATACTTGTATATTATCTTTTTTTATTCTTTAGATAAGTATAGCTTATAGTAAATGAACTTGATGAAGCTGAGAAAGAAGGAATCTAATGTAGAATAAAAAAACATCCTTTTAGAAATAGATTTCTAAAAGGATGCATGGTTAAATTATTTTAGATTCTTATAGTTATTATAAACTATAGAATAACTAGTTGATAGTTAAACCTGCACTTGCATATCCAAGTACTGTATTTATTAGTGTTACTCCAGCAGCAGTTGCTGAGAATACTAATAGAAGACGAGTCTGAGCGGTTACAGGAATAGCTAAACCAGTTGTAATTCCATTACTTACGGCTCCTATAGCTACTATACCAGTTAATGCTGGTGCTAAAGTTACACTTGCACCTGGAACAGCAGTAAAGGTATCGTCAGGTGTAGGCGAACTAAATAATTGAGCTGTAATTGTTATAGTAGTTCCTACAAGTGTTAAGGCAGCTGCTGTACTGAAGTATGCTGAGATAGAAGTAATTGTTCCATCACGAGGAGCTGAGAATGCAAAATTATTAATACCAGTTAGATCTATAGTACCACCAAGTATGCTTATACCTGTTTCATTTGAACCAAATCCAATAATACTAGTAGTACCAACCAAACCACCTGCTATAGTAGTAAGTGCAGCAGGTGTACCAGAAGCAAATGGGATTATAGCACCTGCAGCAGTAGCACCAGTAGCACCGGTAACGCCAGTAGCACCAGTAGCTCCGGTAGCACCAGTAACACCAGCAAGACCAGTAGCACCAGTAACGCCAGTATCTCCAGTAGCGCCAGTAGCACCAGTAGCTCCGGTAGCACCAGTAACACCAGTAACACCAGTAGCGCCAGTAGCACCGGTAACGCCAGTAGCACCAGTAACACCAGTAACACCAGTAACACCAGTAACGCCAGTATCTCCAGTAGCGCCAGTAGCACCAGTAGCTCCGGTAGCACCAGCATCGCCGGTAGCGCCAGTAGCACCAGTAGCTCCGGTAGCACCAGTAACACCAGCAAGACCAGTAGCGCCAGTTACGCCGGTAGCACCAGTAGCACCAGTAGCGCCAGTTACGCCAGTAATACCAGGATCGCCAGTAGGACCAGTAACTCCGGTAGCACCAGTAGCGCCAGTAACACCAGTAGCACCAGTAACCCCAATACCAGGACCAGTAGGACCAGTAGGTCCAGTAGCACCAGTAGCGCCAGTAGCACTAGTGGCACCTCTAAAAACAAGTGTGCAGCAAGCATTATTGCAACAACCATTATTTAATCTATATACCATATTTAAAAGTACCTCCTAATATATAATTAGAAATAAAATATCTCCTATATATAGATTATGGAATTTGGTGAGATTTGCCACATTTTATAATAAACATAGACATTTTTAATTTCTGATAACAAATATAAATAGGGTGAAAGTTGACATAAGGAAAACAATGTATTAGAATTTAATAGTAATTTATGTCCTCATAGTTCAATGGATAGAACAGTCCCCTCCTAAGGGACAAATGTAGGTTCGATTCCTACTGGGGATACCAAGAATAAATAAAGCCGATTTAAACTCAAAGTTTAAGTCGGCTTTATTATGTTACAGTTATTAAATCCAAATAAGTAAATTATATACAGAAAAATTGAGAAAATAATTATTAAACACAAATTAAATAGAATTTTAACAAAAAAAAGTGAATATTCACACTATTTTAGTGTACAATAGAATTAAGATACACACTTATAAAATAAATGTGTAGAAAAGGGGCCATAGGAAATGTATCAGTTTAATCTGAACGTTATCCTATGGTTTTTTTATACACATTATTACTGTAGAAGATAAACCATGAATTACATACAAAAACTAAGAGAAAAAGAGATAATACAAGAAAGAGATTAACAAATCACTTAAAAAGATATCAAATAACCTATTTAATGGTTAAAAATAGGTTGTGATGGAAATATTAATGGTTTATAATGTAATAAAGTAATAAATAGAGGAGAATATAGGATATATGCCCATATACATACAAATATTAGTAACTGTATTATTGATATATGTGTCAATAATAAATCTAGTTAGCTACAAATTAAATCTTAAAGATCTTTTTATAATGATATTAGCCGCAGAGTTTATTGCAGTACCTGTAGCTCAAATAGAAGAGTTTTTAGCCATAATTCCAATGATAATAATAACAGGAGTTATTTTATATAAATATGATAAGAACCTCATGATAAGCATAATAATTCCAATAGGGGCAGTACTTATAGGAGTGGTTGCAGATTATATAGTTAGTAATACATATATATCCTTATTTGGTATAAATGTAACTAGAGGAAATTTTAATATAGGAGTTGCCTTACTGGAGTTTTTTATATGCATAACCATAAGCAAGGTTATAGGATACTTATTAAATAAAAAAATCAAGTTAACTAATATCAATCTAAAAGGAAGGTATGGAGTACTTATAGTTTTAAGCTTACTACTAACGTTAATTATTTTTTATACAAACATTTATCTAGGTAGCAAGGCTGGTTTTAATGAAGATGTATTAAGAGCTAATGGAATTTTATTTTTAACATACTTTATTTTGCTGGGAGTAATTCTTTTTGTTTTAATTAGAAGCTTAACTAAGGAGTTAGAATTTAGAAATAAACAAAAGGAATTTGAGAATCTAAAACAATATACTGAGAGTTTGGAAAAGCTTTATTCTGATATGAGAGTATTTAGACATGATTATATAAACATAATATCATCAATGATCGGATATATAGATAATAGAGATATGGACGGATTAGAAAGACATTTTTATGAAAATATAATTCCTGTAAGTAAAAGTATGCAAAAAAAGGATTTTAAAATTGGAGCAATAAAAAATATCCATATACCCGAGATAAAAGGAATAGTTTCTTCTAAGCTTATAAGAGCGCAGGAGTTAGGCTTAGATGTTCATGTAGAGGTTGTTGAAAACATAGATGATATAAAAATGAATATTATAGATTTAAGTAGGATATTAGGAATTTTATTAGATAATGCAATTGAAGCATCTAAAGAAAGTTTAGAATTTAAGTTAAAGCTCGCATTTATTAAAACAGAAAAAGCAATAATTATTGTAATCTCTAATAGCTACAAGGAAAAAAATATTTCTCTAAATAAGATATTTAAACCTAATTATTCTACAAAGGGATCAGGAAGAGGACTTGGATTAAACAATTTAAAAAAGATAATAGATGACTATGATAATGTATTTTTAGAGACAAAAATGATAGATAATTACTTTATACAAGAGCTACAAATAACTAATACTTAAGATAAAATCTCTGAATTATTTTTCAGAGATTTTTTTTAAAAGTGACGTTTATTACAGAAATAAGCACGTTTACTGCATAATCAACACAAAATTTTACAAATATGTTACATTAAAATAATATACATATAATAAGACAAGGGGGATATTAATGAAGAAACTGAAAAAAAACCACATAATATTAATAGCTATAGCAGTTATAATTTTAGCAACCAGTATAGGATTTTATTTATTAAAGAAAAATATGCACACAAATGAGAAGGCAAAAATAAGCACCTATACAATATCATCAGGAGAAAAGGTATTTGTTAATGGTATCATTGGTCCAGAGGGTACTGAAGATATATATCTAGATGCAACAAAAGGAAAAGTAGATAAGGTTTCAGTCAAAGATGGACAAGTAATTAAAAAAGGAGACAACCTGTTTACTTATAAAAATGAGCAGGTAACTGAACAAATTAATCAAATTAACTCTCAATTAAAGGCAAGTAAATCCCAAAGGGAAGAGCTTTTGGCACAAAAAAAGGCTCAAGAAGAGGCTATTAAAAATCAAGCTTTATTAGCAAGTCAGAATCCAACAGAAGATAAAGCTACTAATACATCAAATATTAATAGCAGCCTTGTATCTACAGCAAGCATAGACAGTCAAATAAGTGCTTACGAGGAGCAATTAGCTTCACTTAAAAACAAAGAATATACAAGTATAAATGCACCTATAGACGGAAGAGTTATACTACATGGCGAGTCTAACAATATGACGAGTCCATATATAACTATAGAATCTGTTAATTTTTATATTAAAGGAACTGTTAATGAAAAGGATCAACCTAAATTAAAAGAAAATCAACTGGCAGAGATAATAATCCTTCCTACAAACAAAAAAATAACAGGAAAAGTTACTACAGTAGGAAACAGACCAGTAACCAATAATATAGCCATTGCTAATGCAACTGCAGCAACTGCTGGTGCAAATATTTCTAACTATGAAGTAATAATAACACTGGATTCACAAGAAAATTTAACTAATGGATTCCATGTACAAGCTACCATAAAGTTAGATGATAAAGGGGTAGAAATACCTAAAACTTCAATCTTAAAAGAGGGTGAAGAGTCTTATGTTTTCAAGGTTTTAGATAAAAAATTAGTTAAACAAGTTATAACTTATAGCGAAGATGGAGAAAAAGCAAGAGTTACAAGTGGTCTATCAGAAGGTGATGAAATAGCAGAAAATCCTAATGATGAAATGAAAGAAGGGATATCTGTTGAGTAAGGTTATAGAGCTTAAGAATATAGATAAATACTATAAATTAAAAGGCGATAGATTACATGCACTAAAATCTATAAATTTAGATATAGAACAGGGAGATTTTTTAATGATTATGGGTAAGTCAGGTAGTGGTAAGACAACCCTTCTAAATCTACTTGGTTTTCTAGATAGCTTTGATAGTGGTAATTATATATTCAATGGGAAAGATGTAACTAACTTAAATGAGAATGAAAAATCAGAATTTAGAAATGAATATTTGGGTTTTATATTTCAACAGTTCCACCTTATAGAATCGTTAACTATAGGACAAAATGTTGAATTACCACTGCTTTATAAGGGAAACATACCCCATAAGGAAAGAGATAAAAGTATAGAAAAATATCTAGACATGGTTGGATTATTAAATAAAAAAAATCAGATACCTACAGAATTATCAGGAGGTCAGCAGCAGCGTATAGCAATTGCTAGAGCTCTAATAAATAACCCCTATGTAATATTTGCAGATGAACCTACAGGAGCCTTAGATAGTAATACAAGCACAGAGATAATGAACATACTTAAAAAGCTTAATGAAGAGAATAAAACCATAATAATGGTTACTCATGATGAGGATCTAGTTAAGTATGCAAATAAAGTAATAAATATAAAAGATGGGGTTATAACAAAGGGGATAGGATATGTCGATAATAAGCTTAATCAAAACAGCGCTCTATAGTTTAAGATCGCATAAACTAAGGGCATTTCTAACCATGATAGGGATAATAATAGGAATAAGTTCCGTAGTAACTATACTTTCCATAGGAAATGGGCTTAAGGCTGAGGTTCTATCATCAGCAGAAGATACAAGTGCAAATAAAGTAAATATGTATTTTCAAGCAGAAAATATTGGAGCTGATACAAGCCTAATAGAACCATTTAATAAAGATGATATATATAATATTCAAAGGATTCAAGGAGTGCAGCAAGTAGAGGCCGCTCAAGGTATTCTAGCAGGATTAAATTTTATAACTAGTGAAGCAAGTTATTTTGATAAAAGAAATTTTATCATGCTAAATTCATATAAAGATAAAAAGTTAAATATAGAGCATGGAAGAAACTTTAGAGATGGCGAAGAAGATAAGAAATTAATAGTACTAGATAAAAATGTTACTAAAGAGCTTTTTGGTTCTCCAGAAAATGCTTTGGGAAAAGCTATAACAATAGGAGGATATAACTATGAAGTTATAGGAACATTAGCTGAAGCTGGGATGCTCTCATTAGATGGAGGGTCAAGCTACATATCAGAAGAAGCCAAAAAGTCTATGACATCAGAAAGCGCTATTAATGCAATAGACATTTATATTAAACCTAATGAAGATAAAGAGTCAGTTCTTGAAGATATAAAGAAAGAATTAAAGAGTAGCCACCCAAACATACAAGGAACTTATGAGGTACAAGATCCTCAAGCTATAACAAAAGCTTTTGAGAAAATTATAGATGGATTAACAACATTTATAGCTTTAGTTACTGGAATTTCCTTATTCGTAGGTGGAATAGGCGTAATGAATATAATGTATGTATCAGTAACAGAAAGAAAGCGAGAAATAGGAATAAGACGAGCTATAGGGGCCAAACCTAAGAGTATTATGCTACAATTCCTATTTGAAGCAATAATAGTAACAGGAACAGGTGGGCTTATAGGAATAGGTTTTGGATATATAGTATCAAGGATAGTAGGAGCATTTTTACCATTTACCCCAGTATTAACGGTAAGTAGTTTTATAGGGGCAACTTTAACATCAGTTATTGTTGGAATAATATTTGGTATAATACCAGCCTACAATGCTTCAAAACTTGATCCTATTAAAGCAATATATATGTAAAAAATATAAGGGCAATTACTTGGCGTAGTTAAGTAATTGCCCTTATTATATATGGTTGTAAATTTAGAGGCTATATTAATTATATGTGTTTAGATTTCCATCTTTATCCCCAAAATAAAGATGTTTTTTCTTATATATAAAGAAGGCCATAAGTGCTGGTAATATTAGTGAGCTTAAAGTTGAAATTTTAAATCCATTCATGATAATAGAATATAAAATATTTATTATTATACATGTAAAAAATATATAAACTCCTAATGACTTTTTGGCTAAAATTAAAATGATACCTAAAACTAAAATTACAATTAATACAATACTAATAATTAAAGTAGGACCACTTAAAGCAGCCATAGCTTCCTCTCCAACAATACTAGAAAATTGATCTTTCATTAAAAGAATAGGAACTAGACCTAATAGAGAAAAACCATAGAGAACTAGTTGAATTATCGATACAGTCAATATTCCTGCACCTAAAGTATACCTTTTATAATCTTCCATAAATAAATCCCCCTCATAAATAATCATGAAAATATTATATCAAAGCCTAATTGAAAATAGTTAAAAGTGTAATAAACGTTGGAAAAACTGTAATAATCGTTAATATTTTACCAAAATTATGCTATAATTTATGGTGCATGCTTTAAAATCAGTTAGGAGGATTGTGATGCTTAAGATATTTATATGTGAAGACAGCGATATTCAAAGAAAAAGATTTTTAAATATAGTAGAAGATTGTATAGAATTCAGTAATTATAATATGGAAGTAGCATTAGAGACAGGTAATCCTAAAGAATTAATAAATCATGTGCGTAGCAATGATGAGATTGGGATATATTTTTTAGATGTGGATCTAAAGTCTGATATAAATGGAATAGAACTAGCTGCTGAAATAAGAAAATACGATCCACGTGGTTTTATTGTTTTCGTAACTACACATGGAGAAATGAGTTACTTGACCTTCAAATATAAGGTTGAAGCAATGGATTATATAGTAAAGGAAGACTATAAAGAGCTTAAACCTAAAATAAGGCAATGTCTAGAAGAAGCCTGTAATAAGTTATCAGATAAAAGAATAGACGATAAAATCTTTAGTGTAAAGGTTGGAGATAAAATAATTAAAATACCTTTTAATAAGATTCTATTTTTTGAAACATCAACCTTTATAAGAAAAATTGTTTTACACGGAGAAAATAGATACATAGAATTTATTGCCCAAATGAAAGATGTAGAAGAAAAGTTAGATTCAAGATTTTATAGATGTCATAAGTCATACATAGTAAACAAGGATAATATAGAAGAGATAGACGTTAAAAAAAGAATAATATATATGAAAAATGGAGAAGAATGTTTAGTTTCTATAAGGCATATGAAGAATTTGATAGAGGATTAGACACTTGTATTAAGGAGACAGAAGATGGATCAATATAGTTCAGTAGTTGTTATCACTATATATACTTATATAGTGATAATTAACTTATCTCATGTTAGATCTAAATTTAAAGAAATATTACCTGTAGTGGTATTAACAATACTAGTAGCTACAGTTCTATTTGAAATTAATAGCATATTAAAAATAATACCAAGCATTATTGGTGGGTCATTGTATTTATATAAGAATACGAAGAAGGCAGCTTATAGTATAGTATATACATTAGCTTCAGTGTTTTTAATACTTATAACTGATTATGCCCTTTGTGCGCTATATTATATGTTAACTAATTCAAATTATTTTGGAGTTTTATTTATAATAGTGGAGCTAATAAGTATGTTCTTGGTAAGTTATTTATTGGGGAATTTAATAAGTAAATTAAAATTAAAGCATATATTATTAAACTATAAGTTTTGGATATTCATGATGATATCAATAGTTTTAATATTAATAAGAATCTACATAGGGGCTGTTGAATACTACGGTTATGCAGTTAATAATAAACATATAGAATATATTAATACATTCTTGTTTTTTATATTATTTACATTGATGATTTTAATAATTTATATATTATTTAGAGGAATAACAAAAGAAGTAGAATTAAAAAGTAAGCAGATTAATTTTGAAGTTTTACAAAACTATACTACAAAATTAGAAGGTATGTATAGCGATATGAGGTCTTTTAAACATGATTATGCTAACATAATATCATCAATGATGGGATATATAGATGAAGAAGACATGACAGGTTTAAAAAAGCATTTCTATGAAAACATATTACCCTTAAACAAAAAGATTGGAAAAAATGATTCAGAAATAGGACGTCTTAGGCAGATAAAAGTGCCTGAGATTAAAGGACTATTATCATTAAAACTAATAAGAGCACAGGAAATGGGCATAGAAGTCTTAATTGATATAAAGGAACCCATAGAACAAATAAGTATGAACATAATAGATTTGACTAGAGTACTAGGCATATTATTAGATAATGCTATAGAGGCTACAGAAGAATGTGTTTTACCTAAAATTAAGGTAGGATTTATAAAAGATAACCATTCCCTAATAATAGTTATATGCAATAGTTACAAGGGAGATATACCATCTGTAGACAAGCTTTATAAAAAGGGGTATTCAACTAAAGGTTTCAATAGAGGAATAGGTCTTACAAGTTTAAGAGAGATAATAAATAAATATGAAGCCATTTATCTAGATACCTTAATTGAAGATGGAGAGTTTACACAAACTATAACTCTAGATAAAAACTTTAAACATAGCCATTAATTATATTTTGGTTGTTATAATTACATATTAAAATACTCTGCTTTGAATTTATATTAAGCAGAGTATTATTTTATTCTAATCCCTCTAAAAATTTTAAATAAGATTATGAAAATATATTTATAAAAACTTTTGTACAGATGTACAACTGTACAATCGTACACCTGTACATCTGTAAAATTATTAATTTGTTAATTTGTACACCTGTACAATTGTACAAGGTTAACAAAATATTGAGATATATAATTTATACAAAAACTTTTAATAATTAAAATTTTTTGTCCAATATCTTCAATTAATTTACGAATATATGGTAAAGAAACTTATTAGGAGGGAGTAATATGAATAAAGAAATAGCCAAACTGTTAAATGAAAACACTTATGATGAGGATGAGATAGAAAGTTATATGAACTTTTCTGATATTGATGACAACAGTTTAAATAGGATAACAAATGATGTTAGGACAAGAATAGCTAGAGGTGGGCTTAAGAAAAGTGGATTACGTGTCCAAGAAATGTTGGAGCAAGGTGAATTTATAGAGAAAACTATTAAAGGTACGGATATAGATGTTTTAGAGGATTCAATGATGATAAACATGATAGCTAAAATACCGTTTATGTCTGGTGATGGTTACTCTTTTAATAGGTTAATGTTTTGCACAAATAAGAGAATTATGATAACTTCAGCAAATTATTATAACAACCCATTTGTAACAGAGAGTTACTTAAAAGAAGAAATCAAAAAGATAAGTTTAGGTAAAAAGGTTAAAAGGCAATTTAGGCTTAAGAGATTGCTTGAAAGTAATTTAAGTTTAGCAAAAGCGCTTATAACACTTTTAGCTGCAATACCTTTTTTGTTTTCAATAGGAGCTGCAGGAGGTACGTTAGCCGCTGGAATATATTTTGCTACAAAGTCTGAATTTTTAGCATTGCTTGGTTTTTATAGCGCTATAATAGGTCTTGGATATATTGTAGTAGTAAGACCTAAACTTATCACAGAAGTTTTATTAGAAACTAAGGATGGTAAAAGTTATGATGTAATTATTAGAAACGAGGATTATGAGGAAATCCATGAGTATTTAAACACTTTTCTAGTTAGGGGGGAGGAGTTTGACAGATAGAGATATAGTCACAGGTATACTAAATAGAAAAGAAGATGCTTTGGAAGAGCTTAAAAATAATTATGGACGCCTTCTTTATGGTGTTATAAATAAGATATTATCATCTTTTTGCGGAGTAATGGATATAGAAGAGTGCTTTAATGATGCGCTTATGAGCATATGGGAAAATATTGATTGTTATGATGAAACTAAAGGGGAACTCAGAAATTTTCTAATATCTGTAGCAAAATTTAGAGCTTTAGATTATAAGAGAAAAATAAGTAAGCAGAAAATAAATCTTGAGTTAAAAGATGAGATCTATAAAGACCAGGATAACATTCAAATAGATGATGAAGGTTTTTACGAACTTATAGAGAATTTAAAAGAAAAGGATAAAGTTATATTCGTAAAAAAGTATTTACTGGATGAGTCTGTAGATAAAATAGCTAAAGATATAAATATGGAAAAAGATACAGTATACAAACGGTTAATGAGAGGAAGAGAGAAAATAAAAGAATATATTGAGAATTAGGGAGGGGTATTAATGTCTAGCTATTATCAAAAGTGTTTTCCAATTATGCATGTAGTTAATTCAACTGATGAGGTATTAAGAAATCTATATTTTACCTATGAAGGAATGATGGGACCAGATGTAAAAATTAAAAAGATAGGTAAGGATAGTATGGAGTCTACTGCCATAGTAACTAGAGATGCAAATGAATATAAAAAATTATTGATGTATCATTATGACAAAGAAGATATAAAACACGAATATATAATAACTAATAGACTATTATGGGGAGATATTAGGGATAGAAAAATTGAAATATTAGGTGTTAATGAGGATGGTTCATACAAACTTAAAATAGAGCATGATTTTGTATTGGTATAATAAAGAAAAGCTAGAATGCTAAATAGGTGCATTCTAGCTTTAGTTATATTAATGTTAGAAATCTAGTCAAAATACTTGGAAGAGTGAGTCTACTTTACGTATTTATTAAGAAAGTCACTAATTTTTTTCTCATAACCTTCTTTATCTTCTCTATAAGCTGTTGCATGAGTAGCATTAGGAACAACAAATAGATCTTTTTCACTGCTACATGCTTCATATAGTTCATAAACCATTTCATAAGGAACAAAGGTATCTTTATCTCCATGGATAAATAAGGTTGGTGTATTAGATTTAGAAACCTGCTTAATAGCTGAGGCTTCACCGAAAAAGTATCCGGCCTTTATTTTAGTTAATAGGCTTGTGGTATTAACTAAAGGGAAGGATGGAAGATTGTACATTCTTTTCATCTGGTAAGACAATTCAGCTTTTACTGAGGTATAAGCACAATCTGAAATTATAGCTTTTACATTGCCAGAAAGAGTTTCACCACTAGTCATTAAAACTGTGGCTCCACCCATGGATACACCATGTAATATTATTTCGGCCTTTGGATTAATATTTGCAATTATATAATCGATCCATTGCAAGTAATCTTTTCTATCATGCCAACCAAAACCTATATAATCTCCTTCACTTTCGCCATGACCTCTATTATCAGGCATTAAAACATTATACCCTAAAGTCTCATAATAAAATCTTGCATATTGGGACATCTCTTTAGCTTTACTAAAATATCCATGAACAATTATAGCAGTTTTATCGGTGGGCTTATTTGCTTTAAGATAATAGCCACGAAGCTTCAAATTATCAAAAGATGTGATTTCTATATCCTCATATCCAATCTCATCAAGCCAAGTTTTTATAGGGGTTACGGCAGGGACTGATTGCTTGAAATCTAGAGATGTGTCACCCTTTAAGAAATCTTTGCTTGTAAGAGCTACTGATAAATCATAAAAATAGAAGCTTGCCAAAGTTAGTCCTATTAATAATATAAGAGTTATTAAGAGTAACGTAATCCTTAGTAAAATTTTCATTAATTCAGTCCTTTCTATAGTTTTATTGTATTTATAATAATATATTAGCTTACATAAGGCAATTGGTTAATAAATGAAATAAAGTATAACGATTATTACATAATTTGCAACGTTTACTACATATTTCACACAAATAAATTTATGTATGATAGAATCAAAATAATAAAAATATAAGGAGGGATATAGATGAAATATGAAAAACCTAAAACTAAGGAAAGAAGCAAAGTTAAAGGGATGTTTTTAATTAGTTTGCTTGTTATTATATACATATTGTTAAGAATAAACATTCCCTCTTTTGATAATAATGAAAACTTAGGTTTATTAATATTTATGTTTATAATTTTAACTATAACTTTTAGAAAAAAAATTTCTTAGGAAATATTTTAAGGGCAGCTTATATAAAGAAAAAGAGTCAATTAACACGAAATGGTTAATTGACTCTTTAACTGTTTTTAAATTATATAGATACCAAAACAAGGTTTTGGATTATCACTTTATGATAACTTCGGTTTAAGAACTCTTTTTGGTTCTTTAACTTTTGGAGTAAGAGTTCTCTTCATGAAAAAGATAGATGTTATTGCAGATATTAAATCTGATAAGGGATAAGCAATCCAAGCTCCCATGGCTCCAAATGAATTTATTAGGATTATTGCTAGAGGAATAAATATTATTATTTGTCTATAAACTGAAAGTAAAAAAGATTTTCCAGATTCCTCTATTGCTTGATAGTAGTAAATTCCAATATAATATATCCCTACTACTGGAAGGATAGATATACATATTCTAAAAGCCGTTATGGTTTCTTTTAATAATTCAGCTTCTTTAAGGAAAAATCCTATTATAGATGGAGTGAATAACATAAGTACGCTCCATATTGCTAAGGAGAATATAGTTACCCATTTTATAGAAACCTTTAAGGCTTTAAGCATTCTTTCTCTATTTTCTGCACCATAGTTATAAGAAACTATAGGTTGCATAGATGAACTTACTCCTATTATTGTAACAAACATAAACATAGAAACCTTTGTTATAACTCCTATCATAATTATAGCATTGTCTCCAGCTGTTGATAAAAGTAAGTTATTAAGTACTACTGAAACCACAGCATCTGAGATTTCTATAACAAAGGTTGAAAATCCTATAGTAAATATATCTTTTATCAAACTTCTTGAAAATTCTTTGTTTAATCCAGAAGCAGTAATATCTAGTTTTAAAGTATTCTTTATTTTATAGAATTTATAACTTATAAATAGGAAAGCTATAAACTGGGATGTTATTGTTGCAATCGCTGCACCTTTTACTCCATAACCAAGCATTGCTACAAATAAGTGATTTATAAATACATTAGCTATAGCACCTAAAGAGTTTGCATAGAGATTTATTTTAGTATCACCTAAAGAGGTCATTATATATCCCATAACTATTGTTAGTCCCTGAAATACTGTTCCTATAAGAATTATAGATATATAGTCTTCAGCAAATGGATATAAATTTTCACTGGCCCCTAATTTAGTTATTATAGGTTGATGAAATACATATATTATTAAAGATAAAATGCCTAAAGATAAAAGTGTCATTATTATACTGTTTATTATTGTTTTTTTTATGCCATTATAATTTTTCTCTCCTAGATTTTTAGCAACAAAGGTAGAAGTTCCAACTGAAATCAACATACCTATGGATGTCATAAATCTTTGTACAGGAAAGGCTATGGTTAATGCTCCTATAGCGTTAGAACCGATGTATCTACCTACATATATAGTATCTACCATGTTATAAAGTTCAACTACTAAGAGAGAAATCATTGCAGGAATAGCAAACTTTAATAAAGTTTTTCCTATTTTACCTTCTGTAAATATTTTATCATTAACTCCCATAGCCCTCACCTCCTTTAACATTATTTAATCTCATAATAATATTATAAGTCAGCGATTCAGTTAATTTGAGTGACTTAAATGAGGTGTTTGAGGTATTAATATGGGCATATAAGAATAACTAATAATGCATAAAAAGCATAAAAAACTTAAAATAAACAACATTAAACCTAGGATTAGTACTTTTTTTAAGTAGTTTATTAGATATTTTGTCTGGTAAATATTAATCGAAACATATAAATATGGTATAATATTTGAAATAACATTTACCAAACTGTAGGAGAGTGATTTTTTTGGATTCAAGTTATACGTTGCAGATAATAGTGCTTATATTTTTACTTTTATTATCTGCGTTTTTTTCAGCATCGGAAACAGCACTTATGTCTTTAAGTAAAATAAGAATAAGGCATATGGTTGAAGATGGAGTCAAGGGAGCAAAATTAGTAGAAAAGCTTACAGAAGACCCAAACAAACTTCTTGGAAGTATATTAGTTGGGAATAATGTAGTAAATATAGGAGCATCTGCATTAGCTACTTCTGTAGCTATGAAGGCGTTTGATGAATCAGGAGTAGGAATAGCCACTGCAATAATGACTATTTTAGTGCTTATATTTGGAGAAATAACACCTAAATCTATAGCGAAACAAAGATCAGAAGGAGTTGCTTTAAAGGTTTCAGGTATTGTAAATATATTTGTAAAAACTTTAAGACCCTTTGTTGCTATATTTACATTTATATCTTCTTTTATATTAAAATTATTTGGAGCAGATTTAAATAAAGATCAGCCATTTATAACTCAAGAAGAGCTAAAAACTATGGTTGATGTTGGTGAAGAGGAAGGCGTTTTAGAGGAAGAAGAAAAGGAAATGATCTTTAATGTGTTTGAATTTGGTGATATTCAAGTTAAAGATGTAATGGTTCAAAGAGTAGATATAGTGGCCTTAGGTTTAGATTCAACCTATGATGATGTTATAGATATAATTAAGGAAGAACAGTTTTCTAGGATTCCTGTTTATAATGATAGTATTGATGATATTATAGGAATAATGTATGTTAAGGATTTAATCCTTTTAAATAATAAAGACAACTTTAAGGTTCAGGATTGTATAAGAGAAGCCTATTATACCTTTGAATTTAAGAAGGTAACAGAATTATTTAAAGAGATGAAAAAAAGTAGAAATCATATGGCAGTTGTATTAGATGAATATGGTGGAACGGTTGGAATAGTGACTATAGAAGACTTATTAGAAGAAATAGTTGGAGAAATAGAAGATGAATATGATGAGCTAGAGGAAGAAATTGAAGTTGTTAAAGAGGATGAATATATTGTAGATGGTAGAATAAGATTAGATGATTTAAGTGATTTAATAGGCGTAAAAATGGAGTCTGAGGAGTTTGATTCTATAGGAGGATTTGTTATAGGTCAGCTAGGAAGAATACCAGAACCTAAGGAAGAAGTAAGCTATGAGAACATGAGGTTTGTAGTTGAAGAAATAGATAAAAATAGGATTAAAAAAGTTAGGATATTTACTTAAGAGGAGAGGTTTTCCATTGAGTTATATGAAAGAAGCTATTAAAGAAGCTTATAAAGCTCTGGAGAAGGATGAGGTGCCTGTTGGAGCTGTAATAGTAAAAGATGGTCATATTATAGCTAGAGCCCATAATTTAAGAGAAAGTTTAAAGTCTTCTTTAGCACATGCAGAGGTATTAGCTATAGGAGAAGCTTCTAGATGTTTAGGGGATTGGAGATTAAATGGTTGTGAATTATATGTAACCCTAGAGCCTTGTGTTATGTGTGCTGGAGCTATAATTCAAAGTAGAATAAGCAAGTTATTTATAGGAACTTTTGATCCTAAACTAGGGGCGTGTGGATCAGCTGCAAATATAATTAATCATCCACACTTAAGTAGTTTTGTAGAAGTGAACTGGACTTATGATACAGAATGTAGCGAAATATTAAGTAACTTTTTTAAAAATAAGCGTAAAAAAAATTGACCACTATGTATTAGTGGTCAATTTTTAATATGCTGCCATTTGATAGTTGTTTAATGGTCCCTGATACACTATTTCAGCAGAAGGTATTTCTAATAAATCCATAGGCTCTACAAAATTTAGAGGCTTGTCAAATTCATAGACATTAGTTTCTTTAAGTAAATAAGCAATCATTTCTGAACAAAAGAACTTGTCCCTCGCTTGATACTCCTTGTTAAATAATTTAAAGAATATTCCTATTAAGTTATATTTAACTTGTTTTCTATTAAAATCTTTAAGTATTGAATTCATTTGAGTGTATTGAGTTGCGTCTACAGTTATTTTTATTACTACAGATGGACAATTTGGATAAAATGAAAAAACACCCTTATTTATTTCTTCTTTTTTAAATTCTCCTAAAAACGGGTTTCTAGCATACTTTCTGCACATGCTGTACATATTGCTTAATTCTTCATCAAGAGAAATGGAAGAATGAGTATATTGTTTTTTTGTGTATAAACGTATAGCTCTAGCATAAAATGTACCTGTTGCTGTAAGTACAATATAAATATCTCTCATCGTCTTAATCACCTCATAGTTTTTATCAAGTAATATAATTATATAACATTAAGTCATATAAGTGTATTTAATAAATCTTAAATTTATATAAAGAATTAATAAAAGTGTTGGAGGTAGTGTAATGAATTTGGCATTATTGGGTTTCGGTGGAGTAGGAAAATCATTTATAAAGCTATTGGTTGATAAAAATGATGAACTTATAGACCAAGGTTTAAATATTAATGTAGTAGCTATATTAAATTCTAAGGGAGGAGTTTATAGTAGTGATGGCATAGATTTACAGAAATTATGTGGTTTAAATGATTTAAGTGATCATTCATTATGGAATAAGAACTTAGATTATAGAGAAGTGTTAAATTCTAATTGTGTGGATTTAATGGTAGAGTTAACACACACTAATAAAGAAACTGGAGAACCGGGGTTAAGTCATATAAGATATGCACTTGATAACAGGATAAATGTAGTGACTGGAAATAAGGGACCTATATTATTAGCATATAGTGATTTAAAAGAGCGGGCATTAAAGAGTGGAGTGTCTATGGGGCTGGGGTGTACTACAGGAGGAGCTCTACCTTCTTTAAATTCTGGATTAATAGAATTAGCAGGTTCTAAAATTTTGTCTATAGAAGGGATATTAAATGGTACAAGTAATTTTATATTAGAAGAGATGGAAAGTAAGAGTATATCCTTTAATGAGGCATTAGAATTAGCCAAGGATTTAGGAATAGCTGAGTCAGATCCATCTTTGGATATAGAAGGATGGGATACTGCAATTAAAATGACTATAATGGCAAATGTTATTATGAATAAAAATATATCACTAAAAGATATAAATGTGGAAGGTATAACCCATTTAAAAAAAGAAGATATAGAAAAAGCAAAGGAAAATGGATTTAAATACAAGTTAGTAGGACTTATATCTAATATAGATAATAATGTTTCCATAGAGGTCAAACCTAGATTAGTAGAAAAAAATAATGTTTTAGCTTCAATTAATGGTAAAAATAAAGGTTTGAGATTTAAAACTGATACTTTAGGGGAATTAGTTGTTATGGGCGGGGCATCTGGAACTATAAATGCAGCTGCTTCTATTTTAAGAGATATCATAAACATACATAAAGGATATAAATATTAATTTAAATTAGAAAATTTTTACAATAACAAATCACACATATCGAAGGTCCTCCATATTATATTATTGAAACTAATATAGAATCCTATAATTTTAATAAGGAGGATAAAAAATGCAAGATAATTTTGAAGTTAATGGTTTAGCAAGGCAACAAGAAATCATAGATGAATGTATAATAGCTAAAAAAGTATACGGAAAGTGTAAACAAAAAGATTGTTTAAGCACTTTTTCTCCTAACACTTGTTGTGGTTGTTCTAGCCATGAAATCTCTAAACATGGTGATTTAGATCCTATACCTATAACAGCGTTAGCGCTAGCAGCACCAGCTATAAACCCAGCTATTATAGCTGTTCTAGTATCCAATGTTCCTGGGGACTCTTTAGCATTTACTGAACCTGTAACATTATTAATAGTTGATTCAGTAATTACTGGAATTACAACTAGTGTTGTTCAAAGTCCATTCTGTGAAAATGGCTATTGGAATGTAAATATAACTTATAATTTTACTATAACACTAACTGTTACAACTGCTGGAGGAGTAAGTGAAACTTTAATTGCAACAACATCTTTCAGTAAGGTTGCTTATTTATTTGGAGGAGAAACAGGAAATTCAACTATTTATACTTTTGACTCAACAACTGTTCCTCAATTCGTTATAAATCCAGAAGCACCAAATGTATTTGTTCAAGCAATTGTTAATCCATTAGCAGCTACTTTAGTTCCTATAGATGTTGAGGGAGTTCTACAATATGTTCCTAATGCAGTAATAGGATTGTTTACTATAATTAAACTTTATAGAATTGTTAATTTATCAGTATCTTCAGCAGGACCTTGCGAGCTTCCAGATTGTGAAACAATCATTCCTGGAGACCCATGCAAGTATTTTGATACTTTAGATTTTCCAATGGATTGTTTTGATCCACCATCTTCAAATGATTATTTCTGCGGAGAATAAAGGAAGATACTATCAACCCCCTGTAAATTTAAGATATGGGGGTTGATTTACGTAATACAAAGGAGGCTGTTATGAAAATTGCTTATATAGTTGTTTTTTACTCTAATAGTGAGTGCCTACAGCTTTTTAAGATACTAAAGAATAAAGAATTTGATATAAGCATGATTGCAACACCATGCACAATTACAGCTGGTTGCTCTCGTGCAATTGAATTTACTGAGAACGATCTTGATAAAGTAATAGAGGAGATTAAGAGCAATTCAATAAGAATTAGAAATGTATATAAAAGAGTGATTAATGGGAAAAGCCTACGTTATGTTCTTGTGAAGATATAGGAGGATTTAAATGATATATTTAGATAATGGAGCTACTTCTTTTCCTAAGCCTCGTAGTGTATATGAAGAGATGATAAAGTGTGTAAGGGATTATTGTGCTAATCCAGGAAGAGGTGCTCATGATATGTCTATAAGATGTGATATGGAGATATATGAGTGCAGAGAAAGGATAGCTAAACTTTTTAATATAAATAATCCATTAAATGTGATTTTTACAGCAAATGCTACAGATGGATTAAATATAGCTATACATGGGTTATTAGAAAAAGGAGATCACATTATTACCTCTTACCTTGAGCATAATTCGGTATTAAGACCTGTTAAGCAAAAAGAGAGACAAGGAGTTGAAGTATCTTTATTAAAAGGTGATAAAGATGGACTTCTTTCAGTAGATGAAATAGAAAAAGAAATTAAATCTAATACTAAAGCTATAATAATAAATCACGGTTCAAATGTAATTGGGACAATTCAAGATATAAAAGCTATTGGGGACTTGGCTAGAAGGAATAATATTAAGTTTATAGTTGATGGTGCTCAAACTGCCGGAACTATAGAAATAGATATAGATAAGTATAATATAGATCTTTTAGCGGTACCTGGACATAAAGGTTTATTAGGCCCTCAAGGAACAGGAGCTTTGATTATAAATAAAAATGTTGCTTTAAAAGAGCTTAAGTACGGAGGGACAGGAAGTCAATCACATAGCTTAGAGCAACCTCAATTTTTACCTGATAAGTTTGAGAGCGGGACTTTAAATACACCAGGAATTGTAGGTTTAAATAGCGGACTAAAGTTTATTGAAGATGAGGGTATTAACAATATAAGAATAAAAGAAAAAACTCTTGTAGATTTTTTATTAGGTGAATTTGAATCTATGCCTTTTATAGAATGTTATGGGACAAATTCTAAAGATAGCTCAGCTATAATATCGATAAATATAGAAGGTATGGAAAGCTCTGAAGTAGGAAAATTATTAAATAAAAAAGATATATACGTAAGGACTGGGTATCATTGTGCTCCATTAGTGCATAAGGTTATAGGGACTGAAAAACGGGGAACCGTAAGGATAAGTCCAGGTTACTTTAATACACTTGATGAAATGAAGCAACTATTGATTGAATTGAAAAAAATATATATCAATAAATAAATATTAAGGATACTGAAATTTCTAGAATCAGAAACTTCAGTATCCTTCTCTATTCAAAAAATTTTTTTAATATAGAGCCTCTTGAGGTCTTTAAGGTCTCAATTTCGTTTTGCAAAGTTTTTATCTCCAATCTGAGGTTTGATATAGTGGATTCTTTATCTAATAATTGAAGTTTAAGTTTAGATACAGTATCACTATTTTCTTGTAATAAGGTAATCCTATCAAAAAGTTCCTTGTTGCTTAAAGTCAAAGAATCTATGACTTTACGCTTATCAGATAACTTCTCTTGTAGGTCAGATACAATACTATTTAGGTTTTTTATTAGGATGTCCTTATCCTTTAGTCTTCTTTCATATTCCTGAACTGTAGAAGAATTTTTTCTTAAGGAATCTTCTTTTAAGGCTCTAATTTCATTATCTTTGGATTCAACAGTTGTCCTAGTTCTCTCTAGTTGAGATATGTCATTTTTTAAATTTGAAATATCTAAATTTAATTTGTTTATTAAGCGTTCTTTTTCAATAAGTTGCCTTTCATAATATAAGGTTGTATCCACTTTTTTTGTTGCGGCACTATGTTTAGGTTCATTATTTATAACTCTTGATATTAAAGATAATACTGAATATTTCAATTTATTATTTTCATATAATATAAAAGCAGATGTAAAAGAAACGCTATCCAAATCACTTTGAACAATATATTTTTCTATTTTGCTTTCTTTAGAATAAGGAATAGTATCTATAGATATTAGATCTCCGCCAACAGATAAAAGATTTAGAAATAACTTATTCTTAAATGTATAGGTTAAGTAAAAGTGGTCTTTTTCATATATAATATATGAATAGTTATTTACATTTTCTGTTGTCTTTAAAGTTTTCCCCTTGAAAACATTATCTATTATAATTCCATATCGTAAGAAAGAATTATAATTGTCCTTTATAGAATAACTAAGAGCTGATAGATTATTTTCTCCTAATATAAATGAATAATCATAAGGAAGAAGAGGAGATTTATCTAAAGTTATGAATGACCCCCAGGCATATTTAGTAGGTGAAAATGCTCTATAACCTATATAGTAGTCTTGAGATTTCTTTAGATATAATACAATTAAATCAGTAGAGTTAACAGTAGCTATAAAGGGAAAATCAGTAGTTTTTTGAATTCTATCAATTAAAACTGGTGCAGTTATATACAAATTAGAATCAATTATTCTATGATAAAGGCTTAATGAGCTATTATCGTATCTTGTATATATTAAATTTAACGAGTTATTTAGAGAAATAACTTGAATATACTCCATATCAAAAGAGTAATTTAATAAAGTATTTTCTCTTATTCCTAAGTCACTATAAGTATAAAACATTAAGGCCTTAGTTGAGGATATAGCTAATATATAGATATATCCATTGTTACTCAAAATAACCGAAAGTAACTTATGACAGTCTTTTATTAAAGAAACCTCCTCTCCAGAAGAATCTTCTTTCAATATTGTATAGCAAATTTCGTTTTTATAGTTTTTATAAAATGTCCATAACTCTTCATTTTTCATGATTAAAAACTCATCTTTTTTATATGAAATCATATTTCCTCCTAAATAATTAATTTCCTTATAAAATATATGATAAGTAATAATGTAATATTTAAAAGAATATAAATATTAAAGTAAATATAGGAAAAATATTTATGTGAGGGCGTAGAATGGCAAAAAAATGCACAGTAGAAATAGTAGGAGGTTTTTTATCCTGGGGTAAAACTTCATTTATTAATGCTTACTTGGAAGAAACTTTGACTAAGGATGAAAAAGTACTTATTATGCAGTGTGAAAAGGGCAACACAGAAATAAGAGATGATTTAAAGTCAGATGATAGAGTTGTTATAAAGGAATTTAGAAGCAACGCCCAAATAGATAAGAGAGTGTTAAATAGAGCTATAAACTTTCATGAACCACATAGAATAATAATAGAAGCAAATGGGGTACAAACTGTAAATAATCTTATAGAAAATGTAGATGAATCAAAAGGAACTTTAGGAGCTTTATTCGTAATTGTAGATGGAAGGATTATTGAAATATTTCTAAAAAGTATGGGAGCTATCATATTATCTTATATTCATAGAGCAAATATGATAATAATAAATAATTGCGGAGATCTTCTCGATGAAAAAAAGAATAAAGTTGAGGATACTATTATGAATCTAAATAAGGATTCATACATATTGATAAGTAAATCAATAGATTCGCTACAAGAAGAAATTAAAAGCAGCAAAATAATAAGTAAGGGAATATACAAAATGATAACGGATTATTTTAAAAATATGTGAATAGGGGGTGGGTAAGAATTAATGGCTTTAAATGATATGTTTAAAAGTTTTTGTGTTTTATTTATTGGAATATTTATAGAAGCTATTCCTTTTATTTTAATAGGTGCTTTAGTAGCAGGTATTATTACCACCTTTTTGACTGAGGAATTAATAAAGAAAGTTCTACCTAAAAACAAGTTAGGAGGAGCCATAGTAGCATCACTATTAGGGCTCTTTTTTCCTCTATGCGAATGTGCCACTGTTCCAGTAACTAGGGGACTTGTGAAAAAAGGTGTTCCTACTAACATAGCAATTACATTTATGCTTGCTGCACCTATAGTAAACCCTGTGGTTATGCTCTCTACATATCAAGCATTTGGTCAAAGTACCAAGGTTTTGTTATTAAGGGTAGGTATAGGGATTACATTAGCCATAATTATTGGTTTTTTATTAGAGGTTCTAAATAATAACAAATATGTTCTAAAAGAAGGAAATATAAGCTTTACTTGTGACTGTGGATGTGAAGAACTTAAAAAAGAAAAAAGCCTTAAGGTATTAATAAGACATATAGGTGAAGAGTTATACAGCATAGGTAAATATTTAATAATAGGAAGTATATTAGCTTCTTTATTTCAAGTGGTAATACCTACTGATATTGTAAATAGACTAGCTGTTAATAAATTGTTAGCCGTAATTGTTATGATGGTTTTAGCTTATTTATTATCACTTTGTTCTGAGGCAGATGCTTTTGTTGCTAGAAGCTTTTTAACTCAATTTTCATTAGGTCCAGTTATGGCATTTTTAATACTTGGACCTATGTTAGATTTAAAAAATAATTTAATGCTTTTTAGTGGGTTTAAGAAAGGGTTTGTGTTTAAACTTATGTTTTTAGTATTTTCTTCATGTTTTATAGTAGGTTGCTTAATATAGGAGGTATGGATGAAGAAATTTAATTTAAATGAATTTATATGGTTTTTGTGTTTGACATTTATTGATTTGTACTTGATATACTTATTAAAAACTGAAGGGCTCTACAATTATGTGCATCCTAAAATGTTTTATTACACTGTATTTGCAATAATATTAATAGGAATTATTTCTTTGTTTCAATTAACTAGAGTATTCACAATTCCTTCAAGACAAGGGGTTAAAAAAGGTTATGGTATTTTTTTTATCGCTTTTATTTTGATGATGTATGGAAGAGAAGTAAGTGGAATAGAAGCTACTGAATATAAGGGAGTAACACTAATATTAAACAATCAGGATATACATGAAGATAAAGAAAGTCATGAAAAGATTAATGAGACGGGAATAATTAAATTTGATAAAGAACATTTTTTTTGTTACTTTGAGGAACTTCAGGAGAATCCTAAAAGTTATTTAGGGAGAGAAGTAGATATAAGTGGCTTTGTATATAAGGTAGAAAAAGAGAAGGGACTTTTTTATTTAGGTAGAAGTGTACTTAATTGTTGTGTGGCTGATTCTCAGAACTTAGCATTAGTATTTAAGGCTGATGAAGCAAACATGCCAGAAAAAGGACAGTGGCTTCAGGTAAATGGAGTTATAAATGTTAATGAAGTAGAGTATAAAGGAAACAAGGTAGCATTACCAACTATTAAGGTGAAATCAACAAACAGAATTCCAAATGACCAAAATGAATTTTTATATAAAGAAGCTTGAATTAATCTTATAGAAGCCCCTTTTGGGGCTTAATTTATTTCACTGTTATTATGAAACCACGTTTTTTGTTATACTAGTTTTATTAGAGTTTGTTACTTAGGAGAATAATATGAAACTTGGAAATAAAATAATGTTATTAACTATTGTAGTAATTATGGCGGTTATAGGGGTAATTTCTAACTTCGCCATGAAAATGGTTAGAGATAAAGTAAATGCAAAAAATGAAAACTATCTATTAGATACTGCTGAAGCTGTCGCTTCTGTACCACTTATAGAAGATGAACTTGAGAAGGGTGTTAATAACTTCAAGATTCAGACATTTACAGAAAAACTTAATTTAAAAATGAAGGTTAATTTTATAGTTGTTATTGATATGAATGGAATAAGGTATTCTCATCCATTAAGACAATACATAGGTATGCCTTTTGAAGGTGGAGATGATAAAAGAGTACTTGAAAGTGGAGAAAGTTACATATCAGAGGGTCTAGGGAGAATAGGATATTCAGTAAGGGCTTTTGCTCCAGTTTATAAAGAGGGTATACAAGTAGGTGCTGTATGTGTAGGGATTTTAAAAACTGACTGGAAACAAGAGGCAACATCTTTTATGTACAAATTAATTCCCTATATAGGTCTAGCTTTTGTAATAGGTGTTATTGGGGCATATGCTCTTTCAAATAACATAAAGAAAACTATATTTGGATTAGAGCCAAAGGAAATAGCTCTGTTAGTTGAGGAAAGAAAAGCGGTAATAGATAATACAAATGATGGTCTAATAGCAATAAATACTAAAGGTGAGATAACAGTATTAAATAAAAAGGCAAAGGAAATTTTAAATATAGATGATAAAGAATACATTTATCCAATCATATTAAATAATTTAAAAGAAGTGCTTGAAACTGGAGAAGAGTATTATAATAGAACTGAAAAATTATCTGATGATACTATAATATTAAGTAATTATAAAGGTATCACAGGTAACGAGGGAAATATAATAGGTGCTTTAGTTAATTTCCAAGATAGATCATTAGTAACTAAAATGGCAGAAGAGCTTACAGGGATAAAGTTATTAACTTGGGATTTAAGAGCACAAAACCATGAATTTATGAACAAACTACATACTATCGCTGGATTAATTCAATTAGAGAGATATGATAAAGCTTTAAAATATATTTTTGATGTATCTGAGATGGGAAATAAGGTAGTGGAATCTCTCAAGAAAATAGAAGATGTGTCAATACAAGGTCTGATCTTAGCTAAGTACCATAAAGCCCAGGAAGCAAAAATAAAATTTATAATAGAAGAGGGATGTAATCTGAAAAAAGAGCGTGAGAAGGTAGGAACTCATGATTTACTCACCATAATAGGAAATCTTTTAGATAATTCTATAGATGTATTGAAAGATAAAGAAAATGGAGAAATGTCTATATTTATATCTGAGGAAGATGATATTATGATACAAGTAAGAAATAATGGAGAGCCAATAAAAGAAGAAATAGGAATTAATTTATTTGATAGAGGATTTACAACTAAAGAAGGTGATAGAGGGTATGGTCTATATAATGTAAAAGAGATACTTGATTCTTTAGGTGGAGAAATAAGCTTTATCAGCGGAAAAATAACAGAATGGAAAGTTAAAATATAAGAGGGGATGATTAGTTGATAAAGGTTATTATTGTAGAAGATGATCCTATGGTTAGAGAGATAAACAAAGAATTTTTAGGCAAGGTCGATGGCTTTAATGTAATCTATGAATGTTCAAGAATTAAAGAGGCTCAAGATTTTTTATCAGAAAATAGTGTAGACTTAATCTTGTTAGATGTTTTTTTACCAAATGGGAATGGAATTGATTTATTAAAATGGGTAAGGAAAAATGATATTAATTGTGATGCTATATTAATAACAGCAGAAAAAGGCGTTCAAAGTGTAGATGAATCCTTTAGATATGGAGCAGTTGATTATTTAGTTAAGCCATTTTCTAAAGATAGATTTAATGAGGCATTGATAAAATATAAAAATAGACATGATAAGATGAGTTCTTTAGTTGATTTAAAGCAAGAGCATATTGATAAATACATAGTTAACAGTGAAAATTCTAATGTAAGTAAAAAAGAAACTGTAAAAGGGTTAAGTTTAGTAACTTATAATGAGATATGGAGAACAATAAATAATAATCCAGCTAAGGAGGTTACGGCTGACAGCTTAGCTGATGAAGTAGGATTAGCTAGAGTTACAGTAAGAAGATATTTAGAATATATGGTTGAGGAAGGAAAAATGGAATTAACCTTAGAATATGGAAAAGTAGGAAGGCCTAACAATTACTATAGATTAAAAAAGTAGCGGAAGCTACTTTTTTTCTTATATATGTGAATAAAATAACATAAAAAAATTAGTTTTCTCGATAAAAAATTAAATGAAATCGGTTAACTAGTAAAAAGCTGTGAACAAAAAGACCAAAATAAACAATAAGAGCAGAATATTGTTTGTTTATTAATTAACAAATATACTCTAGGTGTAGAAAAAAACTTTTACAGGGGGATACAATAATGAAGAAAAAGATTTTAGCGGTAATGATGGTTTTGACAATTGCTATACCAGTCTTAGCTTTAACTGGATGTAAAAAAACTGAAAGTGCTGATGTAGTAGTAATAGGTGCTGGCGGAGCAGGGCTTTCAGCAGCTGTACAAGCTAAACAAGATGGTGCTAAAAATGTTGTAGTTTTAGAAAAGATGCCTATGGTTGGAGGAAATACTAACAGAGCTACAGGTGGATTAAATGCAGCAGAAACTGAGCAACAAAAAGAAAAAGGAATAAAAGATAGCATAGAAACTATGTATGAAGATACAATGAAGGGTGGATATAACAAAAATAACCCAGATTTAGTTAGAAAATTAGCAAATGAAGCTAAAGATTCTGTTGCATGGTTAACTAAGTTAGGAGCTGACTTAAGTGACGTTGGAAGAATGGCGGGAGCAACTAACTATAGAACACATAGACCTACAGGTGGTGCAGCAGCAGGAGCAAGCATAGTAAAAACATTAAAAGAAGCAGCTGATAAAGAAAAAGTTGATATAAGATTATGGAATAAAGCTACAGAGATAGTATTAGATAAAGATGGAAAAGTATCTGGAGTTAAAGCTACAGATAAAGAAGGAAAAGAATATACAATAAATACGAAGGCAGTTATACTTACAGCTGGTGGTTTTGGAGCAAATGAAGAAATGATTGTATCGTATAATGCGAACTTAAAAGGATTTGCAACTACTAACCACAGTGGTGCTACAGGAGATGGTATAAAGTTAGCTGAGGCAATAAATGCAGATTTTGTTGACATGGCAGAAATTCAAACTCACCCAACAGTTGTACCGGATAAAGCAGTAATGGTAACAGAAGCAGTAAGAGGTAATGGAGCTATACTTATAAATAAAGATGGTAAAAGATTCTGTAATGAGTTAGAAACTAGAGACGTAGTTTCAGCTGCAATACTAGAACAAAAAGATAAATTAGCTTATCTATTCTTTGAAGATGGATTAAAAGAAAGTTTAAAAGCTACAGAAGAATATTTTAATATGGGACTAGTTATAGAAGCAGATAATCTAGAAGAATTAGCAAAGAAGATAGAAGTAAATCCAGCATCATTAACTGAAAGTGTTAATAAATACAATACAGGTGTTGAATCTAAAAATGATGAATTTAAGAGACCAGACCTTCCAAGACAGTTAAACAAAGGGAAAGTATATGCAATTCCTGTTACTCCAGCAGTTCACCACACAATGGGCGGAGTTAAAATAAACACAAATGCAGAAGTTATAAATAAAGATGGAAATACAATCCCAGGATTATATGCAGCAGGAGAAGTTACAGGTGGAGTTCACGGTGGAAATAGATTAGGTGGTAACGCATTAGCGGATATAGTTACTTATGGAAGAACAGCAGGAAAAAATGCAGTAACATTTATAAAATAATTTATAATTTGGAGGATTTATATAGTGAAAAAGTTAATGAGATTAATGAGCATATTAGTGGTTTTAAGTGTTTTATTTGTTGCATGTAGCAGCGGCAAATATAAAGATGGAACATATACAGGAGAAGGAAAAGGAGCTTCAAGTAATATAAAAGTTGAAGTAACTGTAAAAAGCGGTAAGATAGATAATATAGAAGTTCTTGAGCATAAAGAAACTGAGACAATTATAGATGGTGTTAAAAATGAATTAATACCAAATATAATAAAAAAACAAAGTACTGAAGATGTAGAAGCTGTTAGTGGAGCATCGTCTTCATCTCATGGAGTGTTAGAAGCAGTTAACCAAGCTCTAGAAGGAGCTAAAAAATAGAATCCCTTAAAGAACCGTTACAATTAAATTTGTAGCGGTTTTTTATTTTATAGGAGAATATAAGAAGATAAGAGTATAAGAATATAAGAATATAAGAATATATCTTCTTATAAATATAGATTGTTAAGAATATATAGTGTTTATGAGCCTTAGAGCGGACTCGATATAAAATAGAATAAATATAAAACTGTATTAAATTCTATCATTATAGAATACACTTCAAATTCTTCATATAAATTCTATAAAAATGTGGTATCATAGAAAATATAAAAAAAGTATGGAGGAGAAAGACATGAATCCAGTTGCGTTTGATTTATTTGGAATAGAATTTAGATGGTATGGAATTCTTATTTCTTTAGGGATTATACTTGCATTTTTATTAGCGTATATAAATGCGCCTAAAAGAAAAATAGATTTTGAGAAATTAATTGATATATTTATAGTGGCATTTCCACTAGCGATAGTGGGAGCAAGAGCTTATTATGTTATATTTGAATTAGATTATTATAGAAATAATTTATCTGAAATTATAAATATAAGACAAGGTGGCTTAGCTATACATGGAGGTCTTATTGGAGCTATGCTTGGAGCTTTTATATATACGAGATGGAAGAAGATATCTATGTTAGATTATGCAGATTTAGCAGCACCATCAATAATACTAGCTCAAGCATTAGGTAGATGGGGAAACTTTTTTAATTCTGAAGCGCATGGTGGAAAAGTATCAGAAGAATTTATAAGTAAATTTCCAGAGTTTATTCAAAAAGGAATGTATATAAATGGATCTTATTATAATCCAACATTCTTATATGAATCTATTTGGAATGTTCTTGTGTGTATATTTTTAGTGTGGATATATAGAACATATAGAGGAGACCTTAAGGGAAGATTGTTCTTTGCTTACTTTGCATTATATTCATTAGGAAGAGTGTTTATTGAGGGCTTAAGAACAGACAGCTTATACTTTATGGGAATAAGAGTAGCCCAATTAGTAAGTGTTATAGGTATAATAGTTGGAGTTATATATATAGCAGCTGTAACTTTTAGAGAAAGAAATAAAGCTTAAGATATATGGGAATAGTTATTGATAGCTATTCCCATATAGTTTTCAATAAGTGAAAACTTACCACAGGTCTATTTTAGTATAATGCCTTGACTCAATACTTTTAAATTGTTATAATGGAATACGTGTCAGGAAATTAGGTGATAACCTAATATACCTAGAGGAAATGCACTGATATGGAGAGATGTCTGAGCGGTTGAAGGAGCTCGCCTGGAAAGCGGGTGTAGGGGAAACTCTACCGGGGGTTCGAATCCCCCTCTCTCCGCCATATGCCGTGCTAGATGGGGAGTTAGCGGTGCCCTGTAACCTGCAATCCGCTATAGCAGGATTGAATTCCTCGCCTAGGCTTTAATTTGTGGAGTCTGCCCTAAGCAAGTAGTGTTGAGGATTGGGTCCCACGCAACGGAAGCTCATGAACCTCGTCAGGTCCGGAAGGAAGCAGCGATAAGTGAATCCTTCCGTGTGCCGTGGATTAACCTGGTCTGAGCTAACTACTTAGGTAACGTTCATAGATTACTGTCGAAGTGAGGTGCACGGTGTTATATTGTATATTAACCTTTAAGAGAAATCTTAAAGGTTTTTTTCATTTTAAAGGAAGATTAAAAAAAAGAATATACTATAAAAAAGTTATCAACAACATATTGTGGACAATGTGGATAACCTATACTATATGTAGAAATTTCGACGGCATGCGGCTGGAAAACAAGAAAAAATATGTAAAAAAATATCACAAAAAAAGGTTTGGTAGAATTTACATTAATAAAACTCCTTAATAAGGTAAAAAATACTTTAGAAAAAAGGAGGGTTTATATAATGAAAAAATTATTAGGAATACTTTTAACAGCTATGCTGATTTTAGGAATAGTTATGGTTCCAGTAAAGGCTAAAGAGGATAAAGTTGCAGGAAATATATACCCATTTCAGCTTCCAGCATTAAAATATGCATACAATGCACTAGAACCATATATAGATGAAGCTACAATGAGAATACATCATGACAAACATCATCAAGCTTATATTGATAACTTAAACAAGGCATTAGAAAAATATCCAGAGCTTCAAGATAAAACTTTAGAATACTTATTATCTAATTTAGAAAAATTACCTAAGGAAATTAAAGAACAAGTTAGAAATAATGCAGGTGGACATTATAATCATACATTCTTTTGGGAAATAATAGGGCCTAATAAAGGTGGAGAAGCAAAAGGGGAATTAAAAACTGCTATAGATAAAACTTTTGGTTCGTTTGATAAATTTAAAGAAGAATTTAAAAAAGAGGCGTTAGGTAGATTTGGATCTGGATGGGCATGGTTAATTAAAGATGATAAAGGAAATCTTAAGATAGTATCTACTCCAAATCAAGATGGACCAGTAGAATTAGGTGTTAAGCCTATAATAGCTATAGATGTATGGGAACATGCATATTATCTTAAATATCAAAATAAAAGGGCTGAATACATAGATAATTGGTGGAATGTTGTAGATTGGGATAAAGCTGAACAGCTATATAAAACTAAATAGATTTTTATAAAAGGGAGATATCTTATCTTCCTTTTATTATGGATAAAATTAATATTTACTAAAGCTTATTAGAAAATGTATAATTATAAATAAAATAAAAGGGGGGAGGAAGTGCAGTGAAAGTAAAAAAGAGAGTTAATTATGTAGTAAATGGATTATTTATGATTTTAGGATGTGCTTTAGTATCAATAGGATTAGAGATATTTTTGGTTCCCAATGGGCTTGTAGATGGGGGCGTCGTAGGAATGTCAATTATGGCAAGTCATGTATCAGGGCTTCCTCTAGGACTATTTACATTTTTGTTTAATGTTCCATTTTTTATATTGGGATATAAACATATAGGAAAGACTTTTACTATATGTACTTTATTTTCAGTAATTTGTTTATCTATAGGAGTAAGTGTATTACATCCTGTACCAGGAATAACCCATGATATATTATTAGCAGCGGTTTTTGGTGGTGTAATAATGGGGGCAGGAGTAGGACTTATAATAAGAAATGGCGGTTCTTTAGATGGTACAGAAATAGTAGCTATTATCTTAGATAAGAGGGTCAGTTTTTCTATAGGTGAGATTGTTATGTTTTTTAACCTTTTTATATTAGGAATATCTTCCCTAATATTTGGATGGGATAAGGCAATGTACTCATTATTAGCATATTTCATAGCATTTAAGGTAATAGATATTGTTGTAGAAGGATTAGATGAAGCTAAAGCTGTAATGATTATATCAGAACAGTACGATGATATAACAAGTGCAATCATGGACAGGCTAGGAAGAGGGCTTACATTATTAGATGGAAAAGGTGCATATAAAGGTTTAGAAACTAATGTTATATATGTAATAGTCTCTAGACTTGAGATAACTAAATTAAAATCTATAGTTTTAGGGTTTGATGAAAATGCATTAATAACCATAGGAAATGTTGAGGTAACTGGTAAGAGATATAAAAAGAGAGCTATACATTAATAAAAAGAGAGTATTAGAAATTTTCTAATGCTCTCTTTTTATTAGATTTGTATACTGATATTTTAAATTGTTCTCTTCTTGTACAGGACTCTCATAAGTCTTTTCCCATTTAGAGTAGTCTATTTCTGGAAAGAAAGTATCACCATTAAAATTTTTATAAACTTTGGTTAAATAAATCTTTTCAACATATGGGAAGAACGAAGCGTAAATTTCTCCGCCACCAATTATAAAAACCTCTTCAGGATTATTAGAGTATTTTTCTAAAATAGTTTCTAATGAATTAATAACAGTCACGTTTTTATCATCTATACTAAAATTTTTATCTCTAGTTATAACTATATGATGTCTGTTAGGAAGAACTTTTGGTAGAGAAAGAAATGTTTTTCTTCCCATAACGATAGTATTACCATCAGTTATTTCTTTAAATCTTTTTAGATCCCCTGGCAATCTCCATAGGAGATTGTTATCTTTACCAATAGAATTATTTTCAGCTACAGCTACTATTATTGAAAGCATAAGAACATCCTCCTTTATCTAGTAATTATATAATAAAATGGTGTAAGTATAAAGATACAAAAATATTTTATATTTAAAAATATTTTTCCCAAATAAGTAAGTGTGACTACATGCGGATTGATGTGAATTTACTATGTATAAGCTCTTTAATAAATGGAAAATTCATATTGACAATTTAAATACAAAGTGGTATTTTTAATAATAATTCAAGAAAAATATAGTATTCATACTAAAAAACTAGGCAATAACTATTAGGGGGAGAAAACATGAATATCAAAGTTAACGGAGAACAAAAAAGTTATGAAGAAATTTTAACAGTAACTGGGCTTTTAAAGGCAGAGGATGTAGAAATGCCAGATATGGTTTCGGTTCAATTAAATGGGGAGTTTTTAGAAAGAGATAGTTTTTCTGACACCAAGCTTAAAGAAAATGACGAAGTAGATTTCTTATACTTTATGGGAGGTGGAAGTATTGGACTTTAGAGATGATCAAATAGAGAGATATTCTAGACACATAATACTTTCAGAAGTTGGGGTAGAAGGACAAGAAAAACTTCTTAATTCTAAGGTTCTTATAATAGGTACTGGTGGACTTGGGGCCCCAGCGGCAATGTTTTTAGCAGCAGCAGGTGTTGGAACTATAGGACTCGTTGATGCTGATGTTGTTGATTTATCTAATCTTCAAAGACAAATAATTCACCAAACAAAAGATGTAGGCAAGCTTAAAGTCCAATCAGGAAAAGAAACTATAAATGAAATGAATCCAGATATAAATGTAATAACTTATCATGAGTTTGTTACATCAGAAAATATATTGAAGATAATAGCAGATCAAGATTATGACTTTATCATAGATGGTACAGATAATTTTTCAGCTAAGTTTTTAATAAATGATGCCTGTGTATTAGCTAAAAAGCCATTCTCTCATGGTGGGATAATAAGATTCCAAGGTCAGCTTACAACATATATACCTGACAATGGAACACCTTGTTATAGATGTATATTCCAAACACCACCACCAGAAGGTGCAGTTCCAACTTGTAGAGAAGCTGGAGTTTTAGGGGTTATGGGAGGAGTGATAGGAACACTTCAAGCTACTGAAGCATTAAAATATTTGCTTGGAATCGGGGAACAACTTGCAGGATATCTTCTTACTTATGATTCATTAAAGATGCAATTTAAGAAAATCAAAGTAAATCATAATAAGAAATGTGGAGTTTGTGGAGAACATCCTACTATAACTGAACTTATAGATTATGCAGCTCCAACTTGTGACCTTAAGCTTTAGGTTTAACTTAGGAGGGCTATATAATGATATATTTACCAAAAGTAGAGTATGAAAAGATAATTAACCAAGCTAAAGCAGAATACCCATTAGAGTGTTGTGGACTTATCGCAGGTACAAAAAAAGAAGAGGATATCTATATAGAAAAGGTATATGCATTAAGAAACATAGATGAAAGTAGTGAACACTTTTCTATGGATCCCAAAGAGCAGTTTGATACTATTAGAGCTATAAGAGGAAAAGCACTGATATTATTAGGGAATTACCACTCCCATCCTTATACTCCATCAAGACCATCAGAGGAGGATAAGAAACTTGCCTACGATCCTAAAGCTTTATATGGAATAGTTTCGCTAGAAAAAGAGGAGCCAGTTTTTAATATATTCAAGATAACTAAAGAAGGTGTGGAGAAGTTAGAATACCTAATTAGTTAAATAATTATTTGGGGTGTGTGAAGATGATTAATGTATTAGAAGAGCATTTTAAAAGTGTAGAAGAGTTTGATATAAAGTCGAAACAGTATCTAAATAAAGAAATAGACCCATTAAGATTTAAAGCATTTAGAGTAGCTATGGGAATTTATGAACAAAGAGAAAAAGAAACTTACATGGTTAGACTTAGAATACCTGGTGGAGTAATTAACCTAGAACAGTTTGAAACAGTATCTAAACTAGCAGATAAGTATTCTAACGGTAAAATACATCTGACTTCTAGAGAAGATATTCAGTTTCAAAATGTAGAATTAACAAATGTTCATGCTATTATGGAAAAGTTAATAAAGGTGGGAATAATCACAAAGGGAACTGGTGGAAATACAGTAAGAAATGTGGCTTTATCACCATTATCAGGAGTTTCTAGTGATGAAGTCTTTGACGTAACTGCTTATGTAAAAGAGGTTACAGACTATCTTATTAAGGATCCATCAACTATGAATCTTCCAAGAAAGTATAAAATAGCTTTTTCAAACTCTCCAGAAGATACAGCCAATGCGACTATTTCTGACTTAGGATTTATTGCAAAGCTTCAGGATGGAGTTAAGGGCTTTGAAGTATATGGTGGAGGCGGCTTTGGTGGAAATCCACGAGTAGCTATTAAGTTATCACATTTTATAGAAACTAAAGAAGCTTTATATTATGTACAGGCTATGAAAGAACTTTTTGAAAAAGAAGGAGATAGAAGCAATAAACATAAAGCTAGAATTAGATATATAGTTCATAGATTAGGGGAAGAAAAATTCCTTGAGCTATTCAATAATGAGTTAAATAGGGTAAAAGCGAGTAGAAACCTAGATTTAGTTATAGAGGACAGTGCTTTTGAAAACACTGACTATGATGCAGGATATTCTATTGAGATAAAAGATGAATATAAAAATGTTATATTTAAGCAAAAGCAAGATGGATATTATTCAATTTATGTTCATCCTCAAAGCGGAAATATGAATTCAGAATCTATAAATAAGATAATAAATTTTGTTAAGAATTTAGGATATTATGCTGACATTAGGCTAACTTCTACGCAAGGACTTTATGTAAGAAATTTAAAAGGAAATGATGTAGAAAAACTAGCACAAGAGATTGAAGAGTTTTCATCAAGATTTGATTTAGATAATTCAGTAACCTGTGCAGGAGCATCAACCTGTCAATTAGGATTATGTTTATCTCAAGGACTACTAAGGGGAATAAAAGAAGAGTTTAAGGGAGCAAGTGATGAAATCAAGGATGCTTTACCTAGACTATTTATTTCTGGATGTCCTAACTCTTGTGGACAACATCAAAAAGGAGCAATTGGGTTTAGTGGAAGAGCAATAAGATCTGAGGATGGATTAGTTCCATCTTATTCAATATCATTTGGTGGATTCGTAGGTGCTGGTGGAGCAAAAATGGGTGAGGTTTTTGGAGATATTCCAGCTAAAAAGATTCCTAAATATCTTATAGATCTTGCTGGTTTAAAAGTTTCTTCAGAAATTAAGGACTTTGAGAAGTTCCTAAAAGAAAAAAGAGAAGATATAAAGAAATTAGTTGAAGACTATTCTTCTGTAGATAGCGCTAAAGAGAATCCAGAACTTTATTATGATTTTGGTGCTTCTAAAAAGTTCTCTATAGAAGGTAGAGGAGCTGGAGAATGTAGTACAGGAGTATTTGATGTTATAAAGTTAGATTTAGCCAATGCAGATAGCTCACTTCAAAAATTCTCTGTAAGCAAAAGTTCAGCTGATCTATATAGCGGAGCAGTATCAGCAGCTAGAGCGCTTTTAATATTAAAAGGTGTTGATACAGATAAGGATAGACAAATATTTAAAGAGTTTAGCAAACATTTTATAGAAGAGGGATATGTAAAAGAAAGTATAAAAGATCTTTTTGATGAACTTATAGATTACAAATTAGGAGATGTAAGTGATATAACCTCTAAAGAAGATGATATTAAATACTTAGCAACTAAAGTTAAAGATATGTATGCTTCTTTAAATGGACAATTAGAAATAACCTTAGCGAAAGAAACTGAAATAGAGGCAGAAAAGGTTGAAGATTCTAAACCTTCTGTTCAAGTTGTTGACTTTAGAGGTGTTCAATGTCCTATAAACTTTGTAAAAGTTAAGGTAGAGCTATCTAAGATAAAATCTGGAGATCAGAGAGGGTTTTACTTAGATGATGGAGCGCCAATAAATAATGTTCCTAAGAGTGTTGAAAAAGAAGGACACAAAATAATTTCTATAGACACTAACTATGATGGCTATAACTTATTAGTTATAGAAAAGAAGTAGGGGGTGCGCTTATGAAGTTTACCACGAAGTTAATTCATGGAAATGAGGCTTTAGATAGTACAGGAGCTACTAACACTCCTGTGTTTCTATCCAATGCATATGCTCACACTTCACCAGAAAAGCTTGAAGGAATATTTAAGGGAACAGCTATGGGGTTTGCTTATACAAGAATATCAAATCCTACTATAAATGCCTTTGAAAGAAGAATAGCTAGTGTAGAAGGTGCAATGGCGGCTACAGCAGCGGCTTCAGGCATGAGTGCTATATATCTAGCTATTATGAACATAGTTGAAAGTGGAGACGAAATAATATCTTCTTCAGGATTATTTGGAGGAACTTATACTTTATTTAGAAACCTAAAATCCTATGGGATAAAAACTAATTTTCTTGAGACTTTAGATGAAGAATGTTTAGAAAAAGTAGTTACTGAAAAAACTAAGGTTCTATTTGCAGAAGCTATAGGAAATCCTAAGCTAGACATTTTAGATATTGAAAAAGTAAGTGAGTTTTGTAATAAGCACAATATTATATTTATTGTGGATTCAACCATAACAACTCCATACCTAATAAATCCTATAAAATATGGAGCAGATGTTGTTATACACTCAACTTCAAAATATATAAACGGAACTTCTAATTCAATAGGTGGAGTTATCGTTGATGGTGGAAGTACTAAATATAAAAGTGAGAAATTCGAGAACTTCAGTAACTACTCTAAGAAGTTTGGAAAGATGGCCTTCACAGGTAAGCTAAGAGATACAATAGGAAAAGATTTAGGTGCAGCCTTATCACCTATGAGTGCTTTTTTAAATCTTACTGGAATAGAGACTCTGTCATTAAGAATGAAGCAGCACTGTGAGAATACCGTAAAGGTTGCAGAATACTTAGAGGCTCATGAAAAGGTGGTTTCAGTAAATTATCCTAAATTAAAATCTTCACCTTATTATGATTTAGCTGAAAAATATTATGAAAAAGGTGCCAGTGGGATTTTAACTTTTAGACTAGGAAGCAAAGAGAGATGCTTTAAGTTTATAAATGCATTAAAACTAATAGTTAATCTTACTAACGTAGGAGATACAAAAACACTTATAATACACCCTGCATCAACTATATGCCTAAACAATACAGAGGAAGAAAAACTTCAAATGGGAGTTTATGAAGATCTAATAAGATTATCTGTTGGAATTGAGGATATAGAAGATATAATCGGGGACATTGAAGAAGCATTAAAGGCTATATGAGGTGATGATATGGAGAAAAAATCAACTAATGTAGTGTGGCACAAAATGAATGTCTCTAGAGAAGATAGAGAAGAGCTATTAAAACAAAAGGGAGTTGTCTTATGGTTCACTGGTCTATCTGGGTCAGGAAAGTCTACTGTAGCATCAAGCCTAGAGAAGAGGCTTCATGATATGGGAAAACTGACTTACACCCTAGATGGAGATAATGTAAGACATGGATTAAATTCTGATTTAGGTTTTTCAGATGAAGATAGGGTAGAGAATATAAGAAGAATAGGAGAAATATCTAAGCTTTTTGTAGATGCTGGAGTGATAACCATAGCTACTTTTGTTTCTCCATTTAGAGAAGATAGACAAAAGGTAAGAGATCTACTTGGAAAAGATTTTGTTGAGATATACATTGACTGTCCAATAGAAGTATGCGAGAAACGAGATCCTAAAGGAATTTATAAAAAGGCTAGAGCAGGAGAGATAAAACATTTCACTGGAATTGATTCACCTTATGAAAGTCCTATAAATCCAGAGATAGTAGTATCAACCCATTTAAATACTTTAGATGAATGTGTAGATAAGTTAGTAGCTTATCTAGAGGAGGGTTTATGGAGCTAAAAACTAAGGTTTTAACTACGGATCTTTTAATAATAGGGGGAGGAGCAGCGGGCTGCTTCTCTGCTTTAAAGGCTAGTGAAAATGAATCAATAAAGGTCTTAGTAGCTGAAAAAGCAAATATAAAAAGAAGTGGTTGTCTAGCGGCTGGAGTGAATGCATTAAATGCTTATATAGTTGATGGAGAAACACCACAATCATTTTTAGATTACGTAAAAGAGGAGTTTTACGGTGTTATTAGAGAAGACTTAGTTTACACAATTGCAGAGAGACTAAATAGTGTAACTAAAAAAGTAGAAGAATATGGACTTCCTATATTAAAAGATGATAAGGGCAATTATCAATCAAGAGGGAAGAGAAGTATAAAAATAAACGGTGAAAATATAAAACCACTTTTAGCAGAACAACTAGCTAAGAGAAAAAATATAGAAGTTCTAAATGGAGTTAATATAACTGATTATATAGTGAAGGATAATAAGGTCATAGGTGCTTACGGCTTCTCTATAAAAGAAAATATTTTCTATGCGATATATAGCAAAGCAACTATTTGTGCAACAGGAGGAGCTGCTGGAATATATAAACCTAATAATGCAGGCTTTTCGAGGCACAAAATGTGGTACAGTCCTTTTAATACTGGGGCAGGATATGCTATGGGAATAAGAGCTGGAGCTGAGATGACTACCTTTGAGATGAGGTTTATAGCTTTAAGATGTAAGGATACTATAGCTCCTACAGGAACTATAGCTCAAGGTATAAGAACTCCACAAATAAATGGCAGTGGAGAAACCTATGTCAGAAAGTATGGAGATCCTACTACTATAAATAGACTTCACTCAACTTTAATGGAGAATATGCAGGGACTTGGACCATGTTACCTTAAAACGCAAGGTATATCAGAGGAACAGGAAATGGACTTATTAAAGGCTTATCTTAATATGGCACCTAGCCAAACTTTAAAGTGGGTTGAAAATAATACATCACCATCGACAGAAAATGTTGAGATAGATGGAACTGAACCATATATAGTTGGTGGACATACAGCTAGTGGTTATTGGGTAGATAGAAATAGGAAGAGTACATTAGAAGGGTTATATGCAGCAGGAGATGTGACAGGGGGAAGCCCTAAGAAATATGTTACAGGATGTTTTGTTGAGGGAGAAATAGCATCGGAGGATGCCTTAGAGTATATAAAGAAGCAACAGTTAGAAACTTTAGCTGATAGTGAAATTAATAGTAAGCTTGAAGAGTTAAATAAATTTTTCCTAAATGAAGAAGTAGATTTATCTATAGAAGATTTAGAAAAAGAAATGCAGACCATAATGGATGAGTATGCAGGTGGAATATCTAAATATTATAGATATAGCAAAGAAAGCTTAACTATGGCTAAAACTAAAATTAAAGAGCTGTTTGAAAAAGTTAATAGATTAAAGGCTAATGATTTACATGAACTTCTATTTATTTATGAAATAATAGATAGACTTCAGGTTTCAGAGGTGCTTATAGAACATTTATTAACAAGAGAAGAGACTAGATGGAAATGCTATGAAGAAAATATTGATTTTCCTGAAAGAGATGATGATAACTGGTTTAAGTATGTAAACTCTGTATATAAAGATGGGGCTATAAAGATTATTTTAAGAGATATAGTAGGAAAGGATGAAAATTATGAGCATAAGAATTCGTAAAGAAACATGTATTAAATGTGGAAAATGCTTAGAGGTTTGTCCTGGAAGCTTAATATATAGAGACTCTGAAGGCAAGGCATATATTAAGTATGAAAAAGACTGCTGGGGTTGTACGGCATGCTTAAAAGAATGTCCAGTAAAGGCTATAGAATATTATTTAGGTGAAGATATAGGCGGAAAAGGGGCTTATCTTTATGTTAATAAACAAAAAGAAGATCTTCACTGGCATATAGTAGATAAAAACGGAAATGAAAAAGTTATAACAACTAATAGAAAAGAATCTAACAAGTATTAGGTTATAAAATCTAAGAAGGGGGAAAAGCATGGGGAGAAGAACCATAAGCCTAGCTTTAAGTTTTATTTTTATCCTTGCAATGTTAGCAGGCTGTGATTCTAAAAAAAGTAATGAAGATTCTTCTACCGTAAGAGTAGGTTTTTTTGCAAATTTTACTCATTCACAAGCTTTGATAGGTAAAAACAGAGGAGATTATCAGAAAGCTTTAGGAAGCGACATTACTATTGATTGGAAGCAATTTAATGCAGGTTCTTCAGAAATAGAGGCTTTTCTAGCAGGAGAACTTGATTTAGGATTTATAGGACCTGGACCAGCTATAAATGGATTTACAAAATCCAAAGGAGATGTTGTTATTATTGCTGGATCTACAGATGCAGGAGCCATTTTAGTATCTAAAAAGGATTCTGACATTAAAACTGTTAAAGATTTAGATGGTAAGAGAATAGCTATACCTCAGTATGGAAATACTCAGGATTTATGTCTAAGATATCTATTAAGAGAAAATGGATTAATGGAAACAACTAAAGGTGGAACTGTTGATGTAGTTCAGGCTACTAATGCAGATATAAAAACTCTTTTAGATAAAGGTGATATAGATGGAGCTTTAGTTCCAGAACCTTGGGGAGCTAGATTACAAAAAGAAGTAGGAGCTAATTTAGTTCTAGACTATAACGATATATGGAGAAATGGAGAATATCCTACAACTGTTGTTATTGCTCGTAAGGAATTTTTAGAAAAACATCCAGATGTAGTGGAGGATTTTTTAAAAGCTCATGTGGAGCTAACAAGCTATGTAAATAACAATAAAAAAGAGGCAGCTTCTTTGGTTAATGAGGAAATAAAAAATTTAACTAAAAAATCTTTAGATGAAGATGTATTAGAAAAAGCTTTCAGTAGAATTACAGTAACAAATGACCCAAATCCAGAAATTATGAACGAGATGATAAATTTATCCTTGAGGGTTAGTTTTATAAAAGAAGAGTATAAAGGAAGCAATTTATTTGAATTAGATATACTTAATAAAGTTCTACTTAAGGGGGATGCCAGGTGAGTTTAAGAATAGAAGCAGTAAGCAAAAGATTTATAACGAAGCATAAAGATACACACACCCTAGATACTATAAATCTCACCTTCAAAAAGGGGGAATTTATATGTCTTTTAGGCCCTTCAGGATGTGGAAAATCCACCTTGTTAAATATAATTGCGGGGCTTGAGAAACCTACTGAAGGTAGATTGTTTTTAGATGATAAAGAGATAAAAGGTGTTGGACCAGATAGAGCCGTAATGTTTCAGGAATCAGCATTGTTTCCTTGGCTTAAGGTTATAGATAATGTGGAATTTGGAATGAAGGTAGCTGGAGTTCCAAAAGAAGAAAGAAGAGAGAAGGCTTTAAAGTATATAAAAATGGTGCATTTAAGTAAGTTTCAAAACTCTTATATACATGAACTATCAGGAGGAATGAGGCAAAGAATAGCTTTAGCTAGAGCATTGACTCTAGATTCAGATGTACTACTTATGGATGAACCTTTTTCAGCATTAGATTCTCAAACTAAAAGTATTTTAAGATTACAACTTCAAAATATATGGTGGGAAACTAAAAAAACTATAATATTTGTTACGCATAACGTTGAGGAGGCTGTCTTACTAGGAGATAGGGTCATTGTAATGGCAGCTAACCCTGGCAGAGTAAAAAAAGAATTTAAGATACAGCTTGGAAGACCTAGAGAAGAAGGAAATCTAGATGTTGCAGCAGTAACCGCTGAAATCATGAAAGAACTTAAAGAGGAGGTGGAGAAGGTTGCAAAAGCAGAATACGATAGTGATTGGAGTATTAAAGAAAGTAGCATTTTATATGATTCTACTAATGATCTGGGAGCTGGTTTATAAACTGGGGGTAGATGTATTTAAGATATGGAAGCCATATATTTTCCCATCTCCAATAGATGTAGCCAAAACCTTAGGAGAACTTATAAGTGATAATACTTTGTTTATAGCTATAGCAGCTAGTATAAAGAGGCTTTTTATAGGCTATTTAATATCTTTAATAGTGGGAATAGCTTTAGGGCTTTTAATTGTAAGATATAAATATTTGGATGAAAACTTCAGATCCATGATATTAGGGCTTCAAACACTACCTAGTATATGCTGGATACCTTTTTCAATCCTTTGGTTTGGAATAAATGAGCAGGCAATTATATTTGTTATAGCTATAGGATCAATATTTGCAATATCCATAGCTACAGAATCAGGAATTAAAAATGTTAATCCTATATATGTTAAGGCAGCAAGTACTATGGGAGCAAAAGGCTTTAGGTTATATTGGAGCGTAATAATTCCATCAGCACTTCCGGCTATAATATCTGGGATGAAGCAAGGTTGGTCATTTGCTTGGAGAGCTTTAATGGCTGGAGAAATGATGTCAGCAACTAAGGGACTGGGACAGGTCCTTACAGTTGGGAGAGAACTTGGGGATATAAGCCAAGTAATGGCTATTATGATAGTAATAATAATATTAGGATTTGTTTTTGATAAATTAGTGTTTGAAAAGTTAGAAAAAAATATTAGATATAAGTGTGGATTAGAAGTTAAATAAGAAGGGGGCTATCAAATGGATCATTTAGATAGATTAGAAGCAGAAAGTATTTATATATTAAGAGAAGCATATAAACATTTAGGGAAGTTAGGTATGCTTTGGTCAATAGGTAAGGATTCTACAGTAATGTTGTGGCTTGCTCAAAAAGCCTTTTATGGAAATTGTCCGTTTCCATTAATACACGTAGATACAACTCACAAAATACCAGCAATGATAGAGTTTAGAGATAAAGTAGCTAAAGAATATAATCTAAACCTTATAGTAAATACAAATCATAAAGCTTTAGCAGAAGGAATGGGACCCGAACAAGGCAGATTAGTATGTTGTAAAGCACTTAAAACAGATGCTCTTAATGAAATCACAAAAAGAGAAGAGTTTGATGGACTTATAGTTGGAGTTAGAAGAGATGAGGAAGGCTCAAGATCTAAGGAAAGAATATTTAGTGAAAGAAATGCTGAATCAGAATGGGATTATACTGATCAACCACCAGAATTATGGAATCAATTTAAGACAGATTTCAGAAAAGGAAACCACATAAGGGTGCATCCTATCTTAAACTGGACTGAGCTTGATGTTTGGGAATATATAAAGAGAGAAAATATTCCTCTAATTGATTTATACTTTGCTAAAGATGGTAAGAGATATAGAAGCTTAGGTTGTGCTCCATGTACAAACCCTATAGATTCAAATGCTACTACTATTGACGAAATCATAGAAGAACTTAAAAATACAAAAGAAACTGAAAGATCAGGTAGAGCACAAGACCAAGAAGATGCACATGCATTACAAAAACTAAGAAAACTTGGATACATGTAGGAATGGGGGGCAACATAGTGAGTAAGGAAAGAGAAAATTTAAATATAGTAGTTGTAGGACACGTAGATCACGGTAAATCAACCCTTATAGGTAGACTTCTTTATGATACAGATTCACTTCCAGCAGGGGCTATAGAGAAGGTGAAAAGAATATCAGCAGAGAAGGGAAAGAGCTTTGAATATGCTTACCTTTTAGATGCTTTTGAAGAAGAACAAAAGCAAGGTATAACAATAGATATAACAATGCTTCAATTTTTTACTGAAAAAAGAGATTACGTAATTATAGATGCACCTGGACATAAAGAATTTTTAAAGAATATGATATCGGGAGTAGCTAGTGCAGAAGCTGCAATACTAGTAGTAGATGCTAAAGAGGGTATACAAGAGCAATCAAAAAGGCATGGATACATACTTTCACTTTTAGGAATAAAGAAAGTATATGTAGCAGTAAATAAAATGGACTTAGTTGATTATTCAGAGGAAAGATTTAATGAGATACAAGCTCAATTTAATGAATTCCTAAATAACTTAAACATATATCCAGAAAGGTATATTCCTATATCAGCCTTCTATGGAGAAAATATAGTTTCAAAGGCTAAAAATATTCCTTGGTATAGAGGTGGCTCAATCCTAGAAACTATGGACAGTATAAAGAAAGATCAAGGAATTGAACGTAAAGGCTTAAGATTCCCTATTCAAGATGTATATAAATTTGATACAAGAAGAATTATAGCAGGAAGATTAGAAGCAGGAACACTAAAAGCTGGAGATGAAATAGTTATATATCCAAGCGGAAAAACTACAAAGGTTAAAACTATAGAATACTGGCAAGAAAAAGATAAAACTGATAAAGTAACAGCAGGAATGTCTGTAGGAATAACTGTTGAAGATGAATTCTTTAATAAAAGAGGAGAGGTAATCTGTCATAAAGAAGATCCTATTACAGTTGCAAATGTATTTAATGCAAATATATTCTGGCTTGGAAAAACTCCGCTTGTAGCAAATAAAAAATATAAGCTTAAAATTACTACAGATGAAGTAGAATTCGAAGTTTTATCAGTAAATAAGATAATAGACGCAGCAACATTAGAAAGCAAAGCAGATTTATCTGAAATTAATAAAAATGACGTAGCAGAAGTAACAATAAAAACCAAACATGCTATATGCTTTGATGAATTTACAAAACTTCAAGCTACAGGAAGATTTGTAATTGTAGATGGATATGATGTAAGTGGTGGTGGAATTATATCTGGAGTTGAGGATTCTTTAAGAAGAGAAATTAAAGAACTTAAAACTAACAATCTAGCAATTAGAAAAAGACTTGTATCTAGAAAAGAAAGAGAAGCTAAGCTTAATCAAAAAGGAAAAGTAATATGGCTTACAGGTGTTCCTGGCTGTGGTAAAAATGAAATAGCAGTTAAGCTTGAAAAGAAGCTGTTTGATTTAGGTAAAAAGGTGTATTATTTAGATTCATCTAACTTAAGATTTGGCTTAAGTTCAGACTTAGCTTTTGATAGAAAAGATGCGTATGAACAAACAAGAAGAATTGCGGAAGTAGCGAATCTTTTTGCAGATAGTGGAACAATAACAATAGTTTCGGCAGTAAGTAGATTTAAAGAAGACAGAGAATACGCAAAAGATATCATAGGTAAAGACAGCTATACGGAAATATATGTAGAAGCTCCTAGTGAAATCTGCAAAAAGAGAAATCCTAATGCATTTAAGAATGATAATGCAAAGGAATATCTATATGAAAAATCAGATTATCCAACACTTTCTCTATATATAGATGACGCTGAATTTAACTCAGATAAAAAAGCAGAAGCTATTTTAGAAACTCTTAATTTAACAGTAGAATATTATATATAAGCATAAAAGACTCACTATGCGCTCTAGTATAGTGAGTCTTTTTTCTATGTAGAGCTAATGGGAAAAGTTATAATAAACGAGGTTTCTTCTATAGAACTTTCAACAGTTATATTTCCTTCATGAAGTTCTATAATATTTTTAGCTATAGCTAGGCCTAAGCCTGAGCCACCAGATTCTTCTGAACGAGATTTTTCAACTCTATAGAATCTCTCGAATATAAAGGGGATGTCTATAGCTGGTATAGGTTCACCATAATTTATAAATTTAATAATTACTTTACCAAGATCTTTATGTACGTATATGTCTATAAAAGGACTAGACTTAGAATGTTTTATACAATTAGTTATAAGATTTTCAAAAGCTCTTACTAATTTATTTACATCCCCGAATATAAAGATTTTTTCATCAGGAAAATATAATCTGCACTCCATATTAGCTTTTCTAAAATTCAATCTATTTTCAAGAGTAATTTGATTTAATAACTCTATTAGATTTATATTTTCTTTAGATAGTTTGAGTCCATAATTATTTAAGGTAGTAAGCTCAAAAAGATCATCTATTAAAAATTTTAATCTTTTAGATTTTAAGTAGGCTATATTAGTGTAGTGCCTTAAGGTAAGTTCATCTTTATATTTATCTGAATCAACTAGTTCTAAATATCCTATTATAGAAGTAAGAGGGGTTCTCAAATCATGAGAGATGTTAGTTATAAGATCTCTTTTAGTCTGCTCAGATTTACGTTCCTCTAAAATAGCATCATTAAATTTACTCATTATGGTATTTATATTTTTAGCAAAACCTCCTAGTGAAAGTTTTGAATTTATGGGAATACGAGCTTTAAAATTACCATTAGACATATCCTTTACTTGATTGCTTATTTCTAAAAAGTATATAATCTTATTTTTAGAAACCATATGAAAGCTAAAAAGGAATATAAAGATTGCAAAGATATTTTTAATCAAATCAACATTCAATAATAACCTAAATTTATATATATACATTGTTAAAGTTGAGTTATCACTAACTATAAAAAATAAAAAAGCTTTCCAAATAATTAAGGACATTAGAAAAATTAAACCAGTAAGCAATACTGGATAAATAAACATAGATAATAATAGTAATTCATGTTTATAAATATCAGATTTTTTCAATTTTATATCCCACCCCCCAAACAGTATGAATGATTTTTTCACCTTCGGTATAATATTCAAGTTTATCTCTAAGATTGCTTATATGAACCATAACGGTGTTATTTGATTGATAATACTTTTCTTTCCATATCTTTTCAAATATTTCTTCACTAGAAAAGATTCTACTAGGGTTTGTAGCTAAAAGAATCAGTATATCAAATTCCTTAGCAGTTAAGGTTATCTCGTTATCATTTACGGAAACAAAATGTGTGGACTTCCTAATAGATAAATTACCAAGCTCTAATAAATCATCATCTTTGTTTATTTCAGAAGAGTTATTGAATAAATAAGTCCGTCTCAACAAAGTTTTTACGCGAACCACTAATTCTAAGGGATCAAAAGGCTTAGTTATATAATCATCAGCTCCTGTTAAAAGACCGGTGATTTTATCCGTATTTTGCCCCTTAGCACTGAGCATTATTATTGGTATATTCATAGTTTGACGTATTTCTCTACAAACTTCTATACCATCTATACCAGGCATCATTACATCTAAAATTACTAGATGAGGAGTTTCTTTACTTAACATATGTAAAGCAGAGTATCCATCTGATGCCTTAAGGATTGAGTAACCTTCATTACCCAAATATATTTTTAGAAGGTTTAATATTTCTTTGTCATCGTCTACAAGTAAAATTTTTTCTCTCAATTTTATCACCCCAGTAGATTATAATACAAAATTATTTCTCTAGGTATTGTTCTAATACTAAGTCCTTAGTAAATATCTCTTTTGAAGCCTTTTTCCCAACATAACGTATATGCCAAGACTCGTAACTATATCCAGTAATAGATTCTTTCCCTAATGGATACCTAATAATGAAACCATACTTATAAGCATTTTTTGATAGCCATTTTGCTTCTGGAGTGTTTTCGAAAATCACATAAGAATCCTTAGTTGTTACATCCATAGCTAGACCTGTTTGATGTTCGCTGTATCCTGGTTTCGCTACGTATTCGTCAGCATGTTTTCTACCTTGCTGCTTAATAGTTCTCTCATAAATTGATTTCTGAGTAGAATAGGAGCGGTATCCAGATAAGGAGTATAAATAAATATTATCCTTTTTTGCAGCATTAAATAATTCCTCTAAAGCTGTTGAGACTTCTTTTCTCAAAAAATGCTCTTCTTCAATTGAGTTTGGAGAAAAACTAACATTTGGTATAGTTAGGTCATCAGGCTTATAATCTTTATCTAATTTATTGTCTTTATTTACAAGCAACAAAATACTAGAATAATCCTTTGAATTGTCCATAGAGGATTTTATTAAGTGTTTAGGAAAATTAATTAATATTAGTATCAGTAGTAATATTAATAAAAATACTTTTTTATTACCTCTCCTTTTCTTATAATACCTCTTCACAGTTTATACCTCCTAAATATTTATCTGATATCTAGCCCAAAGTGGCAAGATTTTAGCCTTATTGCTCCTTGCGAGAATAAGTTCAATAAGGCAATTTTACAAATAATTATTAAAGAGGCTTATAATTAAACCTTAAGAAACCTAAAGAAATTATTAATAAGTTAGTATATTTAAGAAATTCTTTAGATTATATAAAAATAGTGGCTAAAAACTAATTTTTCACTTAGTTTTTAGCCACTTATAATATTATAATTTTCCTAAAGTTAGCTTTCCAGAAGAAACACTTAGATTATAAGTATTACCTCCATCTTTATATTTTGCAACACCACTTTTATTATCTTTATTAAAGTCGGATAGGGGGAAGTCCAATACTATACTTCCAGAAGATCTTTTATATCTAACTTCAAAACCATTATTATCAGGGATTGATATATCTGTTTTACCAGAAGATACTTTAGAACTTAAGGTTTCAGGAGTTATTTTGCTAGATATTTTTGTACTACCACTAGAAGTTTGAGTATCTATATTAGTGAATTCACCTTCTACCACTAACTTACCAGAACTAATATCTGTTGTCATGATATTAGACTTAATAGCGTTCGCATTAAGAGTACCGCTAGATAATCTCAACTCCGTATTTTCAGCAGTTAGATTTTTTAAATCACAAGTTCCTGAACTAAGATATACATCTAAATTTTTAAAGTTCAGACCATCCATTGAAAGTTTACCAGAGGACATAGATATAGATAAATCATCAGAATAATCTTTTGGTATATATAAGTCTATTTTCTGAGAAAAAATCTTTACACTAAAGAATGTAATTTTGTTAGGTTTAGTAAATATAAGAGAATTACCTTCCTTTGAAATAGAAATTAAATCTTCATTTTTAAGAGTAGTAGTTGAGCTTTGCAAAAGTTTAACTTCATTAGAGTCTGTAGGGTATATAGTTACTAGTTCACTTCCAAAATTTCTTAAGTCTATTTTACTAATAGAATCAATAGAAGCTGTCTGCTCGTTTGTAGAAGTATACTTCCCATTTAACCTAAATATAAAATCTGTAGGACTAAAGTTTCCAAGGATTAAAGACACTAATATAAATAAAGATACAATTGCCAATATAGAAGAAGCAATTATTCTTGTTATAGCAAATTTTTTATTCATAACTACCTCCTTTTCTTTAAGTCGAAGGCAGCTGAAATAATCTGATCAATTGCCGCACCTATGACAAAAATTATCCAAGAGAATGGCCAAGCATTAAAGTAAAAACTTATAACAAGATATATAGCTACAATTGTAATCCACATAGCAGAAGTGATTGATTTTTTAATTCGTACATTTTCTGAGTTAGCAGCTTTCCATTCTTTAAATTCCTCTACTAAAGTTTCATCTTTTTTTAAATATTTAGGACTAGTCATTCCGTTATATATAAGAATTCCAGTAGCTATTGCTATACATATAAACATTGGTATAACTCCTAGATTCTCATCTAAAGAAAGAATATCAAAAATTATTACAAAGCAAGGGCTCAAAATATATAATCCAACTGCTACAGCTACTAATAAAGCTGATTTCTTTTTTCTTTCATCAATTAAATCTGAGTTAACTTCATCTGGAGAGTTAAGGCGATTAATTAATTCGTCCACATCTCCTATACTTGAAATAACAATATTGCAAGCTTCATCTTCTGGATATCCATCTGACATTAAATCAGTGTATTTTGCATCTAAGTTTGAAAGCAGTTCTTCTTTTAAGTCGTAAGTTTTTTTATTTTTAGGTGCATCTTCAAATAAGTTGTTAACGTATCTATAAAGTTTATCATTCATTAATAACCCCTCCATTAAATTAAACTATCAATTAGTTTTTTTGTTCTTTCCCATTCTGATTTATTATAAGTATAAGATTCACGTCCAAGTTTCGTTATTGAGTAATACTTTCTCCTGGCAGCTGTGTTTTCTTCTCCCCAATAAGAAGTTATTAAACCTGACTGTTCTAATCTACGAAAAGCTGTATATAAAGTTGCTTCTTTTAGTTCATATTCATTATTTGTTTTCATTTGTATGGATTTATTTATTTCATAGCCGTAGCTATCTTTTTCTAATAATTGAGATAAAATAATAGTTTCTGTATGACCTCTAATCAAATCTGATGCAATAGACATAGTTTCCTCCTTTGCAATATATCGTCTCTATAGTTATATAATATAAATATATACCTCGCCTGTCAAGGTATATCTGAATAAAAAAGCAAACAGTATTAAATTTATAAAACTAGTAATTTAGGTTAAATTTATTTTAATTTTGTCAGAAAAGTATTGTAGAAACAGCTTTTATGTTAAAATTCCTAAGAATGGAAGAATGGAAGAATGGAAGAATGGAAGAATGGAAGAATGGAAGAATGGAAGAATGGAAGAATGGAAGAATGGAA
>NZ_JAKGTG010000016.1:0-38564 GCF_022324845.1 Clostridium sp. YIM B02506 | reverse complement strand
GAAGAAAAGAAGAAAAGAAGAAAAGAAGAAAAGAAGTGTAGAAATTATTAGAGTTAACTGTTTTTTATAAAAAAATAAGAAGCCTCTTTTAGACTCCTTATTGATAGTCGATTAAACTGCAACTTCCATCTTAATTGAAGGATGATGTTTATAATCTACAAGTTTAATATCATCAGGTGTAAAATCGTAGAAGTTTTTAATTTCAGGGTTAATCCAAAGTTTAGGTGCATCATAAGCTTCATTAGCCCTTCCTAGTTGAATCTTAAGACCTTCTACTTGATTTTCATATATATGAGCATTGTTAATAACATGAGTAAATAGGCCTGGTTTTAATCCTGTTGCTTGTGCTACTAAATGAACTAATACTGCATACTGGCTGGTGTTAAATGGAACTCCAAGTCCCCAATCTCCACTGCGCTGTACAAGCATACAATTAAGTTTTCCATCAGTTACATCCCACATAGTTAAGAAACAGCAAGGATGAAGTGGAGCGGTATCTAAATAAGGAATCTGCCAAAGGTTAATCATCATTCTTCTATCTTGAGGATTATTTCTTAAAGCTTCTAAAAGATTATCCATTTGATTAAACTTTTTTACTACCCATCCGTAGGATGTTCCTATAGTACCATCTTCTTGAATCCATTCATCCCATATGGATACATTTTGCTCTTGAAGTTTCTTTACATCATTTGATTGATCTTTAAATATCCAAAGAAGTTCTTTAACAGCAGTTTTAAAGGCTACAAATTTTGTTGTTAATATAGGAAATTCTTTTTCTAAATTAAATTGCATTATTTGATGGGGAAGTTTATAAGTTCTAATTCCTGTTCTGTTGTTGTCAAAGTATCCATTTTCTAAAATATCCTCAGCTATTGCTAAATATTTTTTATCATAAAGACTCATTAATTATTCATCCTTTCTTATTTCTAAAAATCCTACATTAATTTTATAATAAGTCTACGGTTATGTAAAATTAATTTAATTGTTTTATTGAACTTTTGTTCTCATTGATGTAATTAAGTCAATAATAAGATATAATAATATAAGGAAGATTATTAAAGAAATTGAGAGGTGGGTTACATTGGCTTATAAGGCTTTATATAGAGAGTGGAGACCTAAGACCTTTGAGGATATAATAGGTCAGGAACATGTAACAACTACATTAAAAAATCAGATATTAACTAATAGAATAGCCCATGCCTATCTTTTTTGTGGTACTAGAGGAACAGGAAAAACCTCTACTTCAAAGGTTTTTGCAAAGGCTTTAAATTGTCTTAATCCTCATGATGGAGAACCATGTAATGAGTGTGAAATGTGCGTAAAGATAAACGAGGGTTTAGCTATAGATATAAGTGAAATGGATGCTGCATCTAGAAATAAAGTAGAAAATATGAGAGATATTATTGATGAGGTTCAATATCCTCCTCAAGAAGCTAAGTACAAGATATACATACTGGATGAGGTTCATATGCTTACAACTGGTGCTGTAAATGCATTTTTAAAGACGTTAGAAGAGCCACCAAGTAATGTTATTTTTATTTTAGCTACTACCGATCCACAGAAGCTGCCTATTACTATTCTTTCAAGATGTCAAAGATTTGATTTTAAGAGAATATCTAATAATCATATGGTAAATAGGCTGAGAAAGATAGTAAAGGAAAAAGGGGTATTTGCAGATGATAAAAGTTTAGCTCTTATATGCAGGGTTTCTGATGGGGCTATGAGAGATGCACTTAGTATATTAGATCAATCTATATCCATGGGAGATGGAAAGGTTGATTATGATGAGTTAGTATCTATGCTTGGACTTGTAACGAATGATCATTTGTTAAAGATAACAGATGCTGTTATAGAAAAAAACATAGAGAAGACTATGAGAGTAATTGAGGACATTGTGTTTTCTGGAAAGGATATGTCTTTATTTATAAAAGACCTTACAAGCCATTTTAGAAACCTTCTTATGGTTAAGGTAACAAATAATCCAGAAGAAGTTTTAGATATGTCAGAAGAGAATATAGAGCTAGTAAAAGGGCAAGGAGAACGCTTAAGAATAGAAGAGATTATGAGAGATATAAGAATCCTTCAAGAGTGTGAGGAAAGCTCAAAGGTTAGTAAGCAGACAAGACTCTATATGGAATTAGCTGCTATAAAGATGTGTAAAATTGAATATGATACTTCTAAAGAAGTAATAATATCTAGAATAAATAGAATAGAAGAAGCTATAAAAAGCGGAAAGATAGCTGTTAGAGCAAAAACTGAAGTTAAGGAACCGGATATGGTTAAGGAATCTAAAGTAGCTCAAGTTACTAGAAGACCAGAAAAGAAAGAGGATGCTTCTATAAATACTAGTTTTAATGAGGATTCAAAAATTAGTATAGATGAAGTTAAGAGGGCTTGGAAAGATATACTAGAGAGGTTTAAAGCTAGAAGAGCTATGGTTGTATATGCCTCTCTTAGTACTGGAAAACCAGTGTCTTGTAATAATGGAGTCATCGAAATTCAATATGAAGATCAATATGGGTTTAATAAGTCTAGGCTTGAAAAGCCGGATACATCTAAATTAGTAAATGAAGTGTTTAGTGAAGTTCTAAAGGATGGAGTAAGGGTTAAATATTCTGTAATAACTGAAGAAGTTAGAGGTAAAACTACTGAAGAAATACTTTTAGATACAATTGGAGAAGATGCTTTAGAAATTTTAGATGAATAAAAGTCGTAAATGCTTTAATAGTAAGGAAAGGTTTGTATAGTCAAATAAAATACTATATAATATTAGTAGATTTATTGTTATAAGGAGGATAAGACATGGCAAAAGGTGGATTCCCTGGCGGTGGACTTGGAAATATGAATAACTTAATGAAGCAGGCTCAAAAGCTTCAACAAGAAATGGAAAAAGTACAAAAAGATTTAGAGGTTGCTGAATTTGAAGCAACAGTTGGTGGCGGAGCTGTTTTAGTTAAGGTTAATGGTAAAAAAGAGGTAACTCACATAGAAATAAAACCAGAAGTAGTAGATCCTGATGATGTTGAAATGCTTCAAGACTTAGTTCTTAGTGCTGTAAATCAAGCTATAAAGAAAGCAGATGAAGAAACATCAAGCAAGATGGGAAAATTAACAGGCGGAATGGGAATGCCTGGAGGACTATTTTAATAGACTAGAATGAGAAATTGAAATATTTAAGGTGTGTCTTAAGGATTTATTATTTTTAAGTCACACCTGTATTGTTTCTGAGAGGAAGGGAAATAAATGGACTTTTATCCTATTGCTATAGAAAAATTAATAGAGGAATTTGCAAAGTTGCCAAGCATTGGAAATAAGACTGCGCAAAGATTAACTTTACATATATTAAATCTTCCAGAAGATGAGGTTAAGGATTTTGCAAGAGCCTTAGTTCAAGCTAGAGGAACTATAAAATACTGTTCAGTATGTGGAAATTATACAGATAAAGATCCTTGCGCTATATGTTCTAACCCTAGTAGAGAAAAGAATGTTGTGTGTGTAGTAGAGCAACCTAAAGATATAATGACAATGGAGAGAGTAAAAGAATTTAATGGAGTATATCACGTGCTTCATGGAAATATATCTCCTATGCAGGGAAGAGGTCCTCAAGATATAAAGATAAGAGAACTTGTGGCTAGAATGAATTCTGATATAGAAGAAGTAATAGTTGCAACTAATCCTAATATAGAAGGTGAAGCTACAGCTATGTATATAGCTAAAATTCTTAAACCACTAGATGTAAAGGTAACTAGAATAGCTGCTGGTATTCCTGTAGGCGGAGATTTGGAATATGCAGATGAAGTCACTTTATCTAAGGCACTTGAAGGAAGAAAACAAATATAATAGAAACCATGTTTTTAGATAAATATAAACTAAGAACATGGTTTTATTTTAAAATAATTAAAAAGATATATGAATATGTTTACAAATGTGATAGAATTATAAGTATATACTTTTAATAGATGGAGGGTAAATCTATGAATTATTATATGACTTTTGATATTGGTGGAGGATCAGTAAAATATGGCATAATAGATGAAAATGCTGAAATAGTAGAAAAGGGATCTTTTAAAACTCCACATGGTGGTGATGGTGAAAAAGATCTAGATGAGCTTATAAAAAACATATCAGAAGTGACAAATGAATTTAAACCTAAATATAATTTAGTAGGGGTAGCTCTTAGTGCACCAGGAGCAGTTAATAACAAAACAGGATTTATAAACGGTGCTAGTGCATTACCTTATATACACGGTCCTAATATTAAGGAGTTAATAGAAAATAGTACAAACTTAAAAATGGCTATGGAAAACGATGCTAATTGTGCCGCTTTAGCAGAAGTTTGGAATGGAGTAGCTAAAGGTTGTAAAAATGTATTATTCGTAGTATGTGGAACAGGTATAGGAGGAGCTGTCATAGTTGATGGAAAGCTTCATACAGGTAAAAACCTTTATGGTGGAGAGTTTGGCTTTATGATAGCTGAAGCTGATTTTAAAAATAAGAAATTCTCAACATGGAGTGATAAAGGCTCTACTAATGCGATTGTAAGGAGAGCAGCTGAGCTTAAAGGAATAGATAAAAGTGAGTTAGATGGTAAAAAAGTTTTTGAATTAGCTGATAATGGAGATGAAGATGCAATTTTAGCTATAGATGAGTATTTTGAAACTACTGCAAAATGTATATATAATCTACAATACTCATTTGACCCTGAAATAATAGTAATTGGGGGAGCTATAAGCGCAAGAAAAGATTTGGTTGAAAGAATAGAACAAAAGCTAGATATAATACATGAAGGAATATCTATTGCAGATATAAGAGCTAATATAAAAGTATGTAAGTACTTTAATGATTCGAACTTATTAGGAGCTGTATATAATTTTAAGGCTACCTATAACTAATATAAAAAATGAGTATGATAATATAAAGTTGAATTATCATACTCAAATTTATTATATTCTATAATGGAATGTATAGAGGCTAGACCATTTCACTTTTTTCTTCTAATTTAGCATACATCTTTTCTTGTTGTCTTGTAGTGAATTGAAAATATATTTCGGTATTTGAAATAGATTTGTGACCAAGCCACCATTGTAATTCTTTTATATCCATATCTGATTCTGCCAAGTGAACAGCAGTACTATGTTTTAAAGCATGGAAATGGTGTTTCTTTTTATCATCAATATCAGCAGTTGCGCAATATTTTTTCATTAAGTAGTCTAAGGTATGTCTAGAAATAGGTTTGTCCTTTTGGCTCTTAAATAAAGCTTCACTATCTATATGTATATTAGCTATTGTTATGTGTTTATCAACAATTTCTTTAGTAATAGAATCCAATCTTATAGTATTATTTTTACTTCCTTTAAGTCGTTTGCAATAAATCTCCCCTTTGGAGATGTTGTAGTCTTCTAGTCTTAATAATGCTATCTCAGAAGCCCTTAAGCCACATCTATAAGCTACTCTAAATATTGCTAAATCTCTAATTGAATGTATACCTCTAGAATTTTTAATTGAGTTAAAAAGTCTAGACGCTTCTTGTTGCGTTAGATATTTAATTTTTTCACTAGCATCTCTGCCCATATACAATCCTCCTTAGTAAATACAACAAAACATTTATTTTGTTGAGTAAATAATACAATTTATTAAGATTAATGTCAAAACTAAAAATAACTATTCAAGAAATTTATGCATATAACTTGTAATTATTGTCAATAATTAAGATAAAATTATAGGAGGTATAGTATGAATAAAAATTCGATTTTAAAAATATTATTTTCTAAGGAAGAGAATTTAAGGTATGATAATATAACAGAGGATATATACAAAGCTATAAAAGATATAGAGTCCGCGCAAATGATGTTTGAAACTGTAAATAATCCAACTTTAATTGAAGTTGCCATATATACAGAGCAGGCAGCTAAGAGAAGATTAGATTTTTTAATTAAGGAAGCCAAAGAAAGAGGCGTAAAGGTTGATAACCAGTACATTTTGGACAAATATACGAAACTAGCTTAGTTAATTAAATTAAGGAGGGGGTCATTATGTTTCCTATAGAAATTCTTTACGGGGTAATTGGACTAATAGCATTAGTACTTCTATTTAAAATATTTTCATGGCCATTTAAGGTTTTAATGAAATTAATAGTAAATGGTATATTAGGAGCAATATTACTAATAATTTTCAATTTTTTTGGACAGGCGTTTGGTCTGTATATAGGAATAAATGCAACTACAGCTTTAATAGCAGGATTTTTTGGGATTCCAGGAGTAATATTTTTGGTTATATTTAAGTTATTTTTATAAGAAATTATTTTTGAGGTATTAGAATTAAAAGTTCTAGTACCTTTTTATTACATAATAAAAGAATAGTAGTTCTGAAGAGTAATTAGCCAGTGATTAATTATTAACCACTGGCTGAGGTTTATTTATAGATGGGAGTTGAGGTATTCAAAAAAAGAAAAGGAAACAAACTTGAGAGGTTCCTGATAAGGACACTATCACGTATATCCCTATAGAACTAATATATGAAATATATAATAATGTGTTACAAAAAATAAATAAAAATTATAAATTTAATCTTTCATTAATACAATATATAGAAGCAATTAATGAAAGGAAAGAAATGAAAAAATTTATTAACCAAGAAATAATTTTAAAGGACAAAAAAACTATTCTATTATCTCTGTTTTTTATTGTAGTAATTAGTTTTTTCTTAACTAATACTCATACAATGTTTTTAGCACAAGAAAATATATCAGAAAGTGAGGTATTAATAAGAAAGTATCTATCTTTAGCGCCAATTAAAGCTTGTATTTTATACTTTGTATATGGATTATTTATAGTTTTTTTGTTTAAGGACAAAAAAGAATTATTTAATGACATTGATAAAAACACATATAGCTTTAAGGAAGTATTTTTTACTAAATATTTATCATTTATTTCTGTGGTAACTCTAAACACTTTAATAATTTCTTTATTTAAATTAATGGCTTATTTTGTTAATAGTGATATTTTTTCAAGTTATTCCATAGGTGCATCTAGAGTTATTATGTTTTTCGTAATATTTACTTTGGTATCTATTACTGCAGGATCTTTAGGATTTTTATCTATATTTTTGATAAAAAATAATTTTATAGCAGTGGTATTGCTACCTATGATAGAGTATAGCTTGTTTTTACTTTTTGGATTATTTAACCTTCTAATTAGTAGCTATTTATGGCCTATTCAATGGTTATTAAATAAAATAAGTACATTTCTAGTAGATTATTTTGTGTTTTTTATTGCTTTTGATTGGAGAATAGAACTTCAGAGTTTAGGAATGCAACTTGGAAGTATAGCATTTTTCATGGCTTCTAGTGCTTTATTAATGCTATTATCTTACAAGGCAATGAAAAGAATAAAAGGAAATATAATAGAGAGAGATTATTATTTTCTTTGGATTAAAAAGGTTGTATCGGTAATTTTAGCTTTTATAGGAGCTTTTACAGTACTTGTATTTTTAGATTTAGCAGTACTATTAGTTATGCCTCAATCTTTTGATAAAATCAATTTAGGAATAAACATTTTTATGTTTATTATAGCGATAATTATATACAAAATGCTTGGAGTTAAAAATATTGATAATAAATTAGAGAAAAATTAATCAAATTGCAAATGTTAATGATTACAAAATGAACTTTTGCAAATTTTGAAAAGTGTATTGCTTTTTTTTTAACAGCTTATATAATAGAAATATATTAAACGAAGGCGTTTAATAGAGCAACAGCTCTATTAAGCGTCTTTTTCTTTTTTAGTGAAAACAAATGCAAAATTTGAGTTAAACCATGGGAATTCATATTTTAGTATTTGATCATTAAGGAATCATAAAGATAAGATAAATATTAATTTAAACTAGGGGATGTTAATATGGAATTTAATGGAGCAGATTCAGTTTTTGTATTAGTTTGTACGGCGCTTGTTATGTTAATGACACCAGCTTTAGCACTTTTCTATGGTGGTATGGTTAGAAAGAAAAATGTTGTAAGTACCACTATGCATAGTTATGTAACTATTGCACTTGTATCAATACAATGGATATTAATAGGTTATACATTGGTGTTTGGAAATGATATTGGGGGAATTATAGGCGATTTAAAATATGCTTTGTTGAATGGGGTAGGGTTTGAACCCAATGCAGATTATGCAGCTACAATACCTCATCAAGGATTTATGTTATTTCAAATGATGTTTGCAATTATAACACCTGCATTAATATCTGGATCTTTTGCTGAAAGAATGAGATTCCCAGCAGTTATACTATTCGTATTAGCATGGACTACTTTAGTTTATGATCCAATAGCTCACTGGGTATGGGGAGTTGGCGGATGGATTAGAAACCTTGGTGCATTAGACTTCGCTGGCGGAAATGTTGTTCATATAAGTTCAGGTATTTCGGCTTTGGTAGTGGCTTTACTTATAGGTAAGAGAAAAAATATAAAAGATATCACTGCACATCATATACCAATGACAATACTTGGAGGAGGACTTCTTTGGTTTGGATGGTTTGGATTTAATGCAGGAAGTGCTTTAGGTTTAAATGATGTAGCTTTAGATGCTTTTATAACTACTAATACTTCAGCAGCTGCTGCTGGATTGTCTTGGATGTTATTTGAATATGCTCATACTAAGAAATTCTCAGCTATTGGTTTCATAAGTGGAGCTGTAGCAGGTCTTGTAGCGATAACACCAGGAGCTGGATTTGTTACACCAATAGCTTCATTAGCTATAGGCGCTATAGGCGGGGCAATTTGTTATGGCGCAGTAACTTTCTTAAAAGAAAAGTTAGGTTATGATGATGCTTTAGATGCATTTGGATGCCACGGGATAGGTGGTATATGGGGAGGAATAGCAGTAGGACTATTCGGAACAACAGGAATTAATGCAGCTGGAGCAGATGGACTTTTCTACGGTGGTGGAGTTACTCTTTTATCAGCGCAAATTATAAGTATTGCAGCAACCATAGTGTATTCAGCTATAGTAACATTTGCAATAGTAAAAGTTATAGGATTAATTACAGTATTCAGGGCAACAAATATTGAAGAAGATTATGGTCTAGATGTAACTATGCATGGAAAAGGTGCATATGGTGAATTTGGAGTAATAGAAGAAAAAGAAAGCTATAGTGCATAGTTTTATTGAAGAAAAAGAAAGCTACGGTGTATAGTTTTTAAGTAAGTTAAAAATATAAGTTTATTTTTATAATATTGTGTGAAAAATTAAGTATAAAACCAATTTTTAATTGGTTTTATACTTTTTTTTATGGATTTGTTATAATACTTATATATAAATAGGATAGGAAAGGAATAAAAGACTAATGACTAGAGGAAACGGATTTAATTGTGCTCATTGTCCAGAATACAAAAAAGGAACTTGTAATGGAGATAGGGACTGCATGTGTTACGAATGTCCTAGAAATTTGGGACAGTGTTTATGCGTAAAGTATTGTAGAGAAACAGAATCTATTTTGACGATAGAAGAAGAATAGTTATAAGGAGGACTTTTAAGTATGGAAAAAAAGTTAGAACAAAAACTTGTAGAGTTTAAAGAATATATCAAAACTATGGAAATTACTAAACAGGCTATAGATTTAATTTATTGGGATAAGCTTGTATGTATGCCTAAAAAAGCTGTTGAAGGAAGAGCAGAAGTTATAGGACTTCTTTCAGAACAATTATTTAATCAACAAACTTCTAAAGAGATGAGAGAGTTTCTAGAGCTTTTTAAAGAAAACTCAGATGGGTTAAGTCAAGTTGATAAAGCAATGATAAAAAGATTAGATAAAGAATATAATGAAACCAAAAAAATACCAGTAGAAAGGTATAAAGAATTTGTAATACTTACATCTAAATCGGAAGCTGCGTGGGAAGAAGCTAAAGACAAAAATGATTTTAATATTTTTAAGCCTTATTTATCAAAGGTTGAAAACTTTCAAAAAGAGTTTGTAGGCTATTGGGGATATAAAGATCATAAATATAATACCCTTTTAGATAAGTATGAAGAAGGAATAACAGTTGAAGTTCTTGATAAGGTATTTGGAGATTTAAGAGATGCTTTAGTAGAGCTTCTAAATAAGATAAAGAATAGTAAAATAACTATAAATTCTGATTTATTAAATTCAAGTTATGATAAAGAAAAACAAAGAGAATTAAGTTTATATGCACTTAAATTAATAGGCTTTGACATGGAAGCAGGTAGGTTAGATGAAAGTACACATCCCTTTACTACCAACTTTACTAATAAAGATGTAAGATTAACTACTCATTATTATGAACAGGATTTATTATCTGCTTTATTTTCTACTATACATGAAGGTGGACATGGGATATATGAGCAAAATATATCTGACGACTTACAAAACACTTGGTTGTCTACGGGAGCATCCATGGGTATCCACGAATCACAATCTAGATTTTATGAAAATATTATAGGAAGAAGTGAGGAGTTTTTGAGATACTTATATCCTAAGATTAAAGAGCTTTTCAAAAGCTTTGATAAAATAGATTTCAATGAGTTTTATAAGGTAGTAAATAAGGTTGAACCATCTTTAATTAGAACAGAAGCAGATGAACTTACTTATTCTCTTCATGTAATAATTAGATATGAAATAGAAAAAGCTTTATTTAATGATGAAATAACAGTAGAAGAGTTACCAGAAGTGTGGAAGAAAAAATATAAAGAGTACTTAGGGGTTGAGCCTGATACAGATTCTTTAGGGGTACTTCAAGACATGCATTGGTCAGATGGATCTTTTGGATATTTCCCAAGTTATGCATTAGGTAATTTATATGGGGCTCAAATTTTTAATACTATGAAAAAGGATATTCCTGATGTTTATGAATTAATAGCCAAAGGAGATATTATATCTATTACAAAATGGCTAAAAGATAATGTTCATAAATACGGTTCATTATATTCCCCTAAAGAGTTAATTCTTAAAGTCACAGGAGAAGAATTAAACTCTCAATATTTTATTGATTATTTAGAAGAGAAATATTCAAAGCTTTATAGTATTTAAGTAGAAATTTAGAGCAAAATAATATATATATCTATACATAAGAGGTGAATAATATGAATAGACCTTATTTATCAGTTATGAATGGTGAAGTATGTGAAGATTTTTGCTCTATGAATGAATTAAATAATTTAAGTATGAGGGAAATATATTCTAGTTGTAGCAACTGTATACAATATAAAAATGGTAATTGTATAAAAGGAAACTATGAATTTATTTTAGAAATTAGTAAAAATTGATATAAGTATTTATAATAAAAGCATCAATTGTGGTGCTTTTATTTTTTAGGTACTATTTTTGAAGTTATAAACATATATTAATTTCTTAAGGTTTACAATTATAAATTTATAAAATAATATAAATACTTAGGAATTAAGGTAAATTTAATAATAAAAACATTGTTTTGAGTATAAAAAAGTAGTAGAATTAACAAATAAAATGTTAAAATAACAATATGTCTAATTGATAATATTTTAACAACATTTTACGGTTAGAGAAAAATTTAAGGGGGCTTTTATTAATGGGAAGAGTATATAATTTTTCTGCTGGTCCAGCAGTATTACCTGAAGAGGTGCTTAAAGAAGCAGCTGAAGAAATGTTAGACTATAAAGGTACAGGAATGTCTGTCATGGAAATGAGCCATCGTTCCAAAGCTTTTGAAGGCATAATTGGGGATGCCGAAGCTTCGTTAAGAGAGCTTATGAATATACCTGATAATTATAAGGTTTTATTTCTTCAAGGTGGGGCGTCTCAACAATTTGCTATGATTCCAATGAATTTAATGAAAAATAAAGTTGCTGACTATATAAATACTGGACAATGGTCTAAAAAAGCAATATCAGAAGCAAAGATTTATGGAAAGGTTAATGTTTTAGCTTCTTCAGAGGATAAAACTTTTTCTTATATACCAGATTTAAAAGATATAAAAATATCAGAAGATGCTGATTACGTATATATATGTCATAACAACACGATATATGGAACCAAGTTTAATGAGCTTCCTGAAACAGGGGACAAGATATTAATTGCAGATATGTCATCAGATATATTATCTGAACCAGTAGATGTTTCTAAATACGGATTAATATTTGCGGGAGCTCAAAAAAATATTGGACCTGCAGGAGTTGTAGTTGTTATTATTCGTGAAGATTTGATAACTGAAGATGTATTACCAGGAACTCCTACAATGCTTAAGTATAAAACACATGTAGACAACTCTTCATTATATAACACACCACCGGCTTATGGAATATACGTATGTGGTAAGGTGTTTAAATGGATTCAAAATAAAGGTGGCTTAGAGGCTATGAAGAAAATTAATGAAGAAAAAGCTGCCATATTATATGATTACCTAGATTCAAGTAAGATGTTTAGAGGAACTGTTGTTAAAAAAGATCGTTCTTTAATGAATGTTCCTTTTGTAACTGACTCTGAAGAATTAAATGCTAAATTTATAAAAGAAGCTAAGGCGCTGGGCTTTGAAAATCTAAAAGGCCATAGAAGTGTTGGCGGAATGAGGGCTAGTATATATAATGCTATGCCAATAGAAGGAGTTAAAACCTTAGTAGAATTTATGAAAAAATTTGAAGCAGAAAATAGCTAAAGAGAATTGGGGAGTGAAAAAATGTTTAAGATAAATTGTCTAAATCCTATAGCGGATATTGGATTAAAAATATTTGATGATAAATATACACAAGTAGAGGCTTTTGGTGATGCTGAGGCTGTGTTAGTAAGAAGTGCAAGTGTCCATGATTTAGAGCTATCAGATAGCTTAGAAGCTATAGCAAGAGCAGGGGCAGGCGTTAATAATATCCCCCTTGAAAAGTGTGCTGAAAAAGGAATAGTTGTATTTAATACTCCTGGTGCTAATGCAAATGGAGTAAAAGAAATAGTTATAGCTGGATTACTTTTATCTTCTCGTGACATAGTTGGAGGAGTAAATTGGGTAGAATCAGTAAAAGAAGATCAAGATGTAGCAAAACTTGTAGAAAAAAATAAATCTAAATTTTCTGGAATAGAAATTGAAGGTAAAAAACTAGGAGTAATAGGGCTTGGGGCTATTGGAGTTTTAGTAGCTAATGCAGCCAATAGATTAGGTATGGAAGTGTATGGTTATGATCCTTTTATATCAGTTGATGCTGCATGGAACCTTTCTAGAGATATAAGACATAGTAAGTCTTTAGAAGAAATATTCAGAGAATGTGATTTTATAACAGTTCACGTTCCAGCATTAGATTCTACAAAAGGTATGTTTAATAAAGACTCTTTTTCAATAATGAAAGATGGAGTTAAGATATTAAATTTCTCAAGAGATACTTTAGTAAATGATGATGATATGTTAGAAGCATTAAACTCAGGAAAGGTTTATAGATACGTAACAGACTTTCCAAATCCAAAGATTGCAGGAGCAAAGGGAGTTATAGCAATTCCTCATTTGGGAGCATCAACAAATGAATCAGAGGACAACTGTGCAGTTATGGCAGTAAAACAATTAAGAGATTACTTGGAAAATGGTAATATAAAAAATTCAGTTAATTACCCTAATTGTGATATGGGAATATGTACTCAGGTTGGACGTATAGCAATAAACCATAAAAATATTCCTAATATGCTAAGTCAATTTACTTCCGTTTTAGCTAATGAAAATATAAATATATCAGACATGATTAATAAGAGTAGAGGTCAATGGGCGTATACTATGTTAGATATAGAAGCGCCAGCTACAACGGAATTTGTAGAGAAAATTAAGGAAATTGATGGAGTAGTAAAAGTAAGAATTATTAAATAATTAAGGTTAAGGGGACAAGTTAAGTTGCCCCCTTAAATTATATATTAGATAAGGAGAGATATTATGGCTACTATAAGACCTTTTAAATGTATAAGACCGGAGAAAAACGTGGTAAGTAAGGTGGCTGCACTTCCTTACGATGTTTATAATAGAGACGAGGCGCTAGAAGAAGTATTAAAAGAACCATTATCCTTTTTAAAAATAGATAGAGCTGAAACGCAGTTTGATAAAGATTTTAATCCTTATGATAAACAAGTATATGAAAAAGCAAGAGATATACTTCAAGAAATGCTTCAAGATGGAACTTTATTAAATGATAATGAAGAAGGATATTATATATATGAGCTTACTATGAATGGACGTTCTCAAACAGGAGTAGTAGGTTGTGCATCTATTGATGATTATTTAAATGATGTTATAAAAAAACATGAGAAAACTAGAGAAGATAAAGAAATAGATAGAATAAATCATGTTGATATATGTAATGCTCAAACTGGTCCTATATTTTTAGCTTATAGATCACAAGAAATAATTAATGAGGTCGTTAATAAGATTAAAACTGAAGAGGTTTTATATAATTTTATAGCACAAGATGGAGTTAAGCATGTAGTTTGGAAGGTAAGTGAGGAAGCTGATGTAAAAGTCATAGCAGAAGCATTTAAAAATATAGATAATATATATATAGCAGATGGACATCATAGAACAGCATCAGCAGTAAAGGTAGGTCTAAAAAGAAGAGAAGAGAATCCAGGTTATACTGGAGATGAGGAATTTAACTTCTTTCTTTCAGTATTATTCCCACATGACCAACTTATGATACTAGATTACAATCGTGTAGTAAAAGACTTAAATGGATATTCCAAGGAAGATTTTTTGTACGAAGTATCAAGGAATTTCAAGGTTGAAGAAGTTGGGTCAGAAGCTTACAAACCTGAAGAAAAAGCAACCTTCGGAATGTATTTAGATAATACGTGGTACAAGCTAACTTTAGATGAAGAGTTACTTTCAGATGATCCAGTACAAGGATTAGATGTTGCAATATTAGAAAATAATTTATTAAGTCCTATACTTAATATAAAAGATATAAGAACAGACAAAAGAATAGATTTTGTTGGTGGAATAAGAGGGCTAAAAGAACTAGAGAAAAGAGTAGATAGCGGAGAAATGAAAGTAGCATTTTCTATGCATCCTACATCAATAACAGAATTATTTGATGTATCTGATGCAAATGAATTGATGCCACCTAAATCAACATGGTTTGAACCAAAACTTAGAAGTGGAATATTCATACATGAACTATAATATTAAGCAAGGATAATTAATTATCCTTGCTTTTATTAAATTATATGACAAAAGTTGTGGATAAACTCATTTAATTATGGATTATCAACAAATACTGTTAATAATGCTGTGGATAATATGTTAATATCTATTGTAAAATATGACAATATTTGTTATACTATCTTTAGAAATATGTAATATTATAGTAAACAATGTATTAATGATTAAATTTGATAGTATGAATTGGGGTATAGGGTTGAAGATAGTAAATAATATTTAATAAGGGGTATTTATGAGTATATTGAGTCTAAAGTATGAAAAAAATTACGAAAGATTGTATAAAAATATAGTTATTAGATTAGTTGGGACGTTTTTAGTAGCTGTAAGTGCATCTTTATTAATATGGATGGTATTTTGGAGTATAAATAGCCAACTAACAAATATTATTTTGGGGCTAATTAACATTTTTATTTTATTAGCGATACTTTTAATTTCTTTTAATACACATTCTGATAAAAAAAGCCTTAATATTTTGTGTCCTGGCTTTCTTATTGTATCAATAGTGGATTTTGTGCATTTTTATAATTACAGTCACTTATTACAAGATATTGAGATTAATGGGGTAAATATATCTTTAAAATACTGGATGGTAGCGAGGATTTTGGAGATTATAGTTTTATTTATACACTTATGTGGAACTAAGAAATTAGCGAGTTATAGAAACACTATTATATTATGTTTTGGAATGATTAGTGTTAATTTGATTTTAATTCTTCATATACAAGTTTTACAATTTTTAAATGTGTATGATAAGTACAATTTAAACACTATAAAGATTATATTAAGTTCGGTTAGTTTAGGTATAGCCATATATATGATTAATAAAATTAAAGATAGCTTTACGAGGAATATAATTTTAGAATCTAGGTACCTTTATTTAAGTATATTTTTTGTTATTTTAGCTGAAATTTCTTCTATTTTTTTAGAAGGAGTTAGTTCTTTTTGGGTAATCCTTGTTACTATCCTTAGAACTTGTAGTTATTTATATCTTTATAAAGGGGTTTTTGAAGATTTAATTGGTAGGAATAATCAATGTATAAATAAAGAGATGAAAACATATAGAAAAAATCATCATGTATTGCTGAATAGTAGCATAAAAAAAGAACCAATTGTTAAAAGTCTTAGTTTAAATGTGGAAGAAATATTAAATGCTGTATCAGTACCAACAATAATTGTAGATTATAAAGGTAAAATAGTTGTATGTAGTGAATCATATGCAAATTTAGTAGATATGGAATATAGTGATATAATAAATACCAATATAAACGAACTTATTAAGATTATAAAGTTAACTGATAAAGATATACCTAAAAAGTTTGATTTTGATAATTACAAGAATAAAATAGATGATTGGCAAATTAAAACTCCAAAAGGAAATAAAAAATATGTACAAGTTACATTCTCTATTATTACAGATAATTATAATGATAAAATCGGTGTAGTTTGTGTAATGCATGATATTACAAGGATAAAAGAGGAACAAAAGAAGTTAATAAATCAAGAGAAGCTAGCTTTAATGGGACAAATGGGAGCTACAATTGTTCATGAAACCCGAAATTTTTTAACTACTATAAAGGGAAATAGTCAGCTAATAGAGTTATATTGTAATAATGATAAGATTAAAAAATATGCTCAGAAAATTAATTATGATACAAATGAAGTAAATAGAATAATTACTGATTTCTTGAATTTATCAAAGCCTAGAGAAACCGAGTTAGTTGAAGTAGCATTTAGTGATTTAGTACTTTCAATGAGGAATACTATTGAAACATCTTCATTAATGAATAATTCACAATTAGTTTTAGATATAGACTATGATGAAAGATATATACTATGTGATGAGACACAGATTAAGCAGGTTATACTTAATATATGTAAAAATGCTGTAGAATCTATGGATAAGGTGTTGAATCCCACATTAAAGATAAGTACAGGATTAGACGAAGAGTGCAAAGAAGTTTTTATAAATATATCTGATAATGGGACCGGAATAGATGAAGAAACTATAAAGAAAATAGGCACACCATTTTTTACAACTAAAAAGACAGGTACAGGTCTAGGACTTAATGCATGTTATCAAATAATAAAAGAACACGAGGGAAGAATAGAAATACAAAGCAAACTAGGGGTAGGAACTACCTTCAAAATTGTTATGCCATATATAGATGAAGACATAGAAGATGAAATTATATAGTTTTAAATATAAGTGTAAATGATAACATCAATAAATAAGGTGCCTGTGGCACCTTATTTATTTTATATAAACATATCCATCCTGTGGTGCAGGGATTTCTTCAAGCTTATCTATAACAACGACAGGAGTGGTGGTTAATTGATTATCAAAGGAATAGCTTTTAGAAGAAATTTTTCCTTGAACTTTAATCCAAGTACCTTCACTTAACTGAGAAGAATCATGAGGAAGCCTTCCTATTGGGCCTATAAGTTGAGAATCGGCTACACAGCAGCTCATAAAGAGTCTCCCTATTACAAATTCATTATTATCTAGCCCCTCTTCTTTATGGACAAAGCCACTTATGGTCACAATTCTTCCGCTATATGAATTCGTATGCTCAAAAATATCTGATAGTACAGTAACAAAATTATCTTGAGTTATGTCTAATGGAAGCTTCAGCTGCCTTTCTTCTTTAGTTAATTCCCCAGATACATTTGCCACTTTATTAATAGCTTTTACACCTTTATTATCCACTATAGTTGCATCTATACCAGCTTTTGCAGCTCCTTTTCCTATAAGAATCATAAATAAAAATAACAGGAAAACTTTATTAATAGGCCTATTGCTCATTGTAGTAAAACTTTTACTTAACTGATATATAGTCAAAACAGCTAAAACAATTTGAAATATATTAACAAATAAAATTATTTTAGGACTTATAAAGAGCTTGATTTTACCTGTAGATGTTAAATCATATAAAAATAATGATAACAGAAGAAAAGTTATAAATTTTATAAACTCATTTATATTGAATCTTCTCATTTAAAAAACCTCACAATCTCTATTATATTTATAGAAGAACCTATCAAATAGCAAATTACGCATATTGAGACTAACAGTAATAAAATATATCTCTTTTTAAATGCACCAATAAGCATTAAAGTATTTTTTATATCTAGCATAGGACCAAAAATAAGGAACGCTATTATAGAACCATTTGTAAACTGTCCAACAAATGTTGAGGCTATAAAAGCATCAGCTTCAGAGCATATAGACAATAAAAATGCTAAGGACATCATAGCAACTACAGACAAGAGTGAATTATTTCCTAGGTAATTTAAACTATCTCTTGAAACCAAAACCTGAAATATCGCTGAAAGCACTGCTCCTAATATAACATACTTACTTACATCTAAGAATTCTGATCCTACGGTATCAAGTAAAGTAGAGATTTTTGATTTTTTTTCTGAGTAATTATGTGAAGTTCCACATAGACATAAATCATCATCAAAATCATAATCTGTTGATTTTAAAACTTCATCTTTGTTTTTATCAAGAATACTAACTATAAAACCTATTATTATAGCGGCAACAATTCCACCTGAAATTCTTAAAAAAAGAAATTGAATATTATTACTAAAAGCATAGTAGGTTGATAGAATAACAACAGGATTAATAATAGGTGTAGCCAACATAAAGGTAGTTGCAACCCCAACAGGAACCCCTTTTTTTATTAATCTTTTTGCGATTGGTATTATTGCGCATTCACATATAGGAAGAAAAATACCAACTACTGAAGCAGCCATTAAAGCTAATAATTTATTTTTAGGTAGTATCTTAGCTAGAGTTTCTTCAGATACAAATAGTTGAATTAATGAAGATATTAAAGACCCAATGAAAATAAAAGGGAGTGCCTCTAAAATTATACTTGTAAATATAACCGAAAAATTGCTTAAAGTTCTCATATTAATAACTATTTTAAACTTTATAGATAACAGAATTATAAGTGTTATTATAGGGAGTATAGCAAGTTTTGATAAAATATTTATAATGTTTTTAGAATCAGTACTTCTATATTGCAAGATATCATCTCCTTAGAGTTAATTTAGAAATAAAGTTTTTAGTTAATATTCGTGTGGCTTTAAAAAATCCTCTATCCATAAATCCTGTTTCATCTAGTAAGTTATCTAGTTTAGAAATATCATCAATATTTAAGAAGAAAGAATCCCTGTTTATAGAACGTATTTCTTTAGTTATAGTAGATAAATTTTTTTCGGGAATTTTGTTAGAATTATTAAATATTATAAGATTGCTATGATATAGGTTAGGCATAATTAAAGTAGGCATGTTATTTAAAAACATATCATAAGTCAAACAATCTGTAATAAAAAATGTAGAAGTGACTTTAGCTATCTTTTTTATGCTTTTTGAATATAAAACATCTAATAAGTCTGAAAGATTTTTAGTTCCGTTATATTCTATAATAACTCTATGAGGTTTATATTTTTTTAGAATATTTTCTATCTGAAAAGAATCTAGAGGAGATCCACCAAGAATCACCTCTAGATTTATATTATTATCATTTGTAATTACATCAAGAATTCTCTGATTACCTTGTTCATATTGAATTATAAGTAAGTTCTCTATATTTAAATAGGTATTTTTTATAAGTGAATTAATAAATGTGGTTTTCCCAGCACCTATAAATCCTGTAACTATCTCTATATCCGCTTTAGTATTCATATATACTTCACCCTCTAAATCTTAAATATTAATGAAATAATTTTTCAATAATATCTTTATTTAAGTTTTCGCCTATAACACAAATTCTGCCACTATAATCTGGTATAGATTTTCGTATTTCAAATTCATTTGGAACATAGTCAAATTCTACCCATTCTCCATTAGTACATTCAACAATTCCCTTTGCACGTAGTACAAGACCATACATTGAATTATTTAGCTTTTCTAAAGTATTTTTCAATTGATTTTTTGTAAGTATTTTAGGAGTTTCAATCCCTATAGTTTTAAAAGTCGTCTTAGTTGTACTTATAGTAGAAGTTTTTACTGATACCTTGCTAGAGGATTTATTTAGCAAATTGATTTTATTGAAAATAGTATTTTCTGAAGTACCCTCAGCAGTTTCTAATATGTTTTTAGCCTTAATGCTAGTCCAAGGAGTAGTTATTATACTTGCTGAATTGTTTAATGTTTTTATCTTACTTACAATGTCAACAACAGTTTCATTAGAAACATTTTGAGTTCTGCTTAATATAATAGTTTTTGCTTTTCTTATTTGATCTTTATAAAACTCATCAAAATTAGTAACATACATATCGTATTTAGTTATATCTATGACCGTCATTATTATATTGAGTGAAAGTTTTTGTTTAAAATCTGACTCTTTAAAAACAGAAAGAACTTCAGATAATTTAGCTACCCCAGAAGGTTCAATAATTATTCTTTCAGGGTGATATTTATCTATTACTTCATTAATACCTGCTTTAAAATCTCCATAAACGCTGCAACAAATACAACCAGCGTTTATCTCTTTAACATCTATAGAGGAATTTCTTAAAAATCCTCCATCTATGCCTATCTCTCCAAATTCATTTTCAATTATAGCTATTTTTTCGTTTTTTAAATTTTCTTCTATCAATTTTTTAATTAATAGAGTTTTACCAGCACCTAAAAATCCTGAGAATACATCAACTTTAATTTTCATAAAACCATCCTTATTATTAATGTTATTATATATATTTTAAAGTATATAAGAGTTCAAATCAATGCAAATGAATTGCATTTACCAAAATTTAAGAGAATGTTAATTTCATTTACACAATACAAAAGCCATTGACTATATAAGTAAATTCTAATATACTTATAATACTTTATGGCAAAATTTAAAAATTATTAATAGTATTTTTGTATCAAGAATAATTTATAATTATGGAACAAATAATTTTAAATAGTATTATGCGTAGAAGGTGTTAGGATGGAAGGTATTGATAATAAATTACTGGATTTTTTAGTTAAAGAAAACTTAAGTGAAGACTTGTTTAAAGGTAATTTTGGAATAGAGAAAGAGAATGTTAGAGTATATAAAGATGGACACTTAGCTTTAACCGCTCATCCAATGGAGTTTGGAGATAAATTAGAAAATGCTTTTATTAAAACAGACTTTTCTGAAAGTCAGGTAGAGGTAGTAACACCGGCCTGTAAAAGCTTAGAGGAGATGTATGACTTTTTGGAGAATCTCCAGAATATAGTTTCTAGTACATTAAAAGATGAATATCTATGGCCTCAGAGTAATCCTCCTATATTACCAAGTGATGGTGAAATTCCAATAGCTTGTTATGGAGAGACTGGTAAGGTTGAGAGAGAATATAGAGAGAAATTAGCAGAGAAGTACGGTAGAAAGAAACAACTGTTATCAGGCATACATTTTAACTTCTCCTTTGATGAAGATTTTTTAAGATATGTATATAGAGAGTTTAGCAATAATAAAGATTTTAAGGATTTTAAAAGCACTATATATTTAAGAACAGTAAAAAATTTTTTGAGATATAGATGGTTTTTAATATATCTTACTGGGGCAAGTCCCGTATTTCATAAAAGCTACATGGATAGCTGTGTAGAAATTAGTGAAAGTTTAGAAAATGAAACTAGCTATTCTGAAAATCTAGTATCTCTTAGAAATGGAATATGTGGATACAAAAATAAAGAAGATTTTCCTATTAATTATGATAGTTTAAGTGATTATATAGAAAGTATAAACAAATTAATTAGCTGTAATAAGATTGAAAATGCAAGTGAATTATATAGTCCTATTAGGGTTAAATCCATAGGCGGTAAGAATTCTCTAGAAATATTAAAAAGTGATGGTATAAAGTATGTAGAGGTCAGAATATTAGATTTGAATCCATTAAGTAAAAATGGAATATTTCTTGAGGATTTATATTTAATAAATGTTTTCTTAATTTATATGTTATTAAAAGAAGATGGACAGTTTAATGAAAAAGAGCAGGAGATTTCTAATATAAATCATAATATAGTAGCTACATTGGGAAGGAAATCAGATTTAACAATATTAAATAGTAAGTCTGAAAAAGTGCTTTTAAAGGATGAAGCTTTAAAAATTATATATGATATGGAGCTTTTAGTTAGAAAATTAGGGATTAAAGAAGAGTTTTTATTGAATATATTATCGAATGCTAAGGAAAAAATATTAGATTCAAAGCAAACCTACTCTTATAAGGTTCTTCAAGGAATAAAAGAGAAATCATATGTAGACTTTCATATAGATAAAGCTAAAGAATATTTAGATGAAACTAATAAAAAGAGCTTTAATTTAATAGGATATGAAGACTTAGAACTATCAACACAGATATTAATAAAAGATTCTATAAAAAGAGGTATAGAATTTAAAGTTTTAGATAGAAAAGAGAATTTTATAAGTCTTAGCTTTAATGGAAAAACAGAGTACGTAAAGCAAGCTACTAAAACTTCCAAAGATTCTTATAGTACTGTTCTTGTTATGGAAAATAAAGTGGTTACTAAGGAAGTATTGAAAGAAAATGAAGTTAGAATACCTAGTGGAGAAAATTATAATAGCGTAGAAGAAGCTATGAAGTTCTACGATAAGTTCGAGAATAAGAAAATAGTTATAAAACCTAAATCTACTAACTTTGGTATAGGTATATCTATATTTAAGGATGGATTTAATAAAGATGACTTTAGAAGAGCGCTAGAAATAGCATTTGATAATGATAATACGGTTTTAGTAGAAGAGTTTATAGAAGGTAAAGAATATAGATTTTTAGTTATAGATGATGAAGTAGTAGGAATACTTCACAGAGTACCAGCCAATGTATGTGGTAATGGAGTAAATAATATATCGGAGCTAGTTAAGGAAAAGAATAAGGATAGTTTAAGAGGAAAGGGATATAAAACACCTCTTGAAAAAATATCTCTAGGTGAAATAGAAGAGATGTTCTTAAAAGCTCAAGGTAAGGACTTTACTTATGTGCCAAACAAAGATGAGATTGTATATTTAAGAGAAAACTCTAATGTTAGTACTGGTGGGGACAGTATTGATTATACAGATAAGATAGATGAAAGCTATAAGGAAATGGCTATAAAAGCAGCTAAAGCAGTGGGTGCATCTATATGTGGAGTAGATATGATGATTACTAACATTAATGAGAAAATATCTAAAGATAACTATGGAATTATAGAGTTAAACTTTAACCCAGCTATACACATTCATTGTTATCCTTACAAGGGAAAGAATAGAAACGTAGGGGAAAAAGTTCTTAATTTACTATTCAGGGGCTAGATTTAAGAGGTGTGTTATATGGAAGAATTTCAAGTTAATATATTTAAAGCATTAGCCCATCCAATAAGAATAAAAATACTAAAGAAGCTGTATGAAGGTGAAGGGTGTGTTTGTGAGATTAATGAAGACATTGAATTTAGCCAGGCAAACCTATCGCAGCATCTTAAGATATTAAAGGATGCAAAAATAGTAGAGGCTGAAAAAAGAGGAATGTTTATCTATTATAAGATTAGAAGTCCTAAAGTTATGGATCTAATTAAAGTTACTGAAGAGATTTATGAAAAAGAAAGCAGGTAATCAGTAAGGCTGCATAGAAAAAAATATCTATGCAGTCTTTTCTTATATCAGCATATATACTTATTAACTAATAGCAGATAGAATATAAATAGAAAAAGTTATTAGTATCCATATAGTTAAGTTGATTCCAATTAAGATAAATGATAGTATAGTAATAATAAAATGTGACTATGAGACTTAATTATATTGAGGAGGTTAAGGGATTTGAGATTTTTAGATAAATTACAGAGAAAATATGGTCGATATGCAATACATGGATTAATGAAATATATAGTAATTATAACTGCAGGGGTTCTATTTATTGAGTATATGATTCCAGCTGCTAATATAGCATATAGATTGGCATTAAGCCGCTCATCAATATTAAATGGCGAGGTGTGGCGATTAATAACTTTCATATTCATACCAGAAGGAAATTCTTTTTGGACTTTGATAACTCTATATTTCTATTATATGATAGGGAACTCTTTAGAGTATGAATGGGGTGCATTTAAATTCAACATATATTATTTAGTTGGAATATTAGGAACTATAATAGCTACGTTTATAACTGGTGGAATAGGTGTTCCAACATATTTGAATATGTCATTGTTTTTTGCATTTGCATATATTTATCCTAACTTTGAAATATTAGTATTCTTTGTACTTCCAGTTAAGATGAAATATTTAGGATGGCTTAGTGGAGGTTTCTTACTCTTTTCTTTTGCAACAGGAAGCTTAACAACAAAGATTGTGATTATAGTAGCCTTATTAAACTTCATTTTATTTTTTGGAAGAGATATATACCAATCTTTAGTTAATAGAAATAAAAAGGTTCATAGAAAATATAAAAATAACGTAATTGAAATGAAAAGAACAATGCATAGATGTACTATATGCGGAGTAACAGAAAGAACAAATCCTGATATGGAGTTTAGATATTGTAGCAAATGTGATGGTGAGCATGAGTATTGTATGGATCACTTAAATGATCATGAACACATCAAACACTAGTAGTTAATATAAGGTGTAGCAAAAATATTTTGCTACACCTTTTTAAATTTTACTAGCTAGAATTTATATTTTAAAGAATAAAAGAATAAAAGAACAAAAGAACAAAAGAACAAAAGAATATAAGAATATAAGAATATATAGTGTTTATGCGAGCTTGAATATTGACTTGAGAACAAGAGAGTGTCTCTCTAGTAATAAAATGAATATACTGTTTATATATTAATTTTAAGGAATTTTATAAATGGATATCGACTTTAGATACAGAACCAAACCTATTAAATATGTAGAGGGCTATATAATGAAGGGTGTAAATTATAGATGTAACTATACTAAGTTTGAAACCTTGTATAAGGCACCTGCAATAGGGACGGAGTCTGTTGAGGTATATAATTTTGAACCTAAAAAAGAAGTAAGGGCATCTGTCATACTTCTTCATGGCCTAGGTAGTAGAAATATAAGATTTTTCTTATGGATGGGAAGTCATCTAGCATCAGCTGGAGTGCATTGTGCTATACCAGTTCTTCCAGGGAATTATACAAGGGTAGAGAGTGGATCAGTTAGTGGCAGAAGTTTTTTATATCCTGATATTAAAAGAATGTATAAGTTTTGGGAACATGCGGTAGTAGATGTTAGATCAACTATAGATTTATTAGAACAAAAAGGAATCTGGAAACCTAATAATTTAATAATGGGATATTGTTTAGGGGGAATGCTATCATCCATAACAATGTCTATTGATAAAAGAATAAATAAAGGTATATTTATGACCACAGGGGGTCATCTCCCTAAGATATTACATAGGTCGCCTACGGCGGCTTTTGTGAGAAGGCTGTTCAAAGCTGGTCTTAGGGAAGAATATTTTCTTCATGATAAGAAAAAGCTTTATGAAACTTACAGGCAGCAACTTGGAAAAGTTAAGAAAATGACTTTAGCTGAGCTATGTAAATCTAGTGAAATACATCCTTTATTCAAAATAGATCCTCTTTCCTATGCTCATTTTATAGATAAATCAAAGGTCACTTTTATTGATGCGTTATTAGATGAAACAATTCCGTTAGGAAGTAGAACCTCTTTGTTTAGAGAGATGAGAGGTGGAGTAAGATATATATTACCAATGACCCATGGAAGTTGGCTACCTTTTGAAAGATTTTTAGCACAATATATATTATTTAAAGTAAATATAAATGACAAATCAAGTTTAAAACAGGTGTGTAAAAAACTCAATATAGATAGAGATTTGTTTTAATTATTGGATTTAAACTAAGTTAGGAAGAAATATTAAGATTCTTAACTTAGTTTTTTTTTGTTAATTAAAATTTTATTAAATAAAACATTAACTTTCTCGAAAATTAAAGTATAATTAATTTAGAAGAATAATCCAGAGAAGTAAGGTGGGATGTAAAGGTGAATAAGAAAAAAATAACTCAGCTATTAATAGTAGCAGCTACCGTTTCTGCAAGTTCACATATTTTAGGTGAAGAAGCTAATGCAGTACAGCAAACAAATGATGTTTCGATACAATCTGTGGCTCAGCTTAAAGGACAAGTTGTAAACGTAAGTAGTAATCTAAGAATAAGAAAGGCTGCTGATATTAACTCTGAAGTTATTGGTTATCTAGTAAATGGACAAGAGTTTGATATTAAAGGAAAATCAGGTGACTGGTATAATATAGATGCAAAAGGTGTAGTTGGATATGTATATAAGGATTATGTTAAAGAATCTGGTGCTACCCCAGTAACTAATCCACCAAGTGGAAATGAAAATACATCATCAAAAGGACAAGTTATTAACGTCAGTAGTGCTTTAAATATAAGAGGCGGAGCTAGTACTTCAGCGCAAATAATAGGAACCTTGAAAAATGGACAAGAGATTAATCTCAAAGGTAAATCGGGAGATTGGTATAGTATAGATATAAATGGAACAATAGGTTATGTGTACAAGGACTATGTAAAAGAAGTCTCAGGATCAAACACGCCCGAGATTCCAACTAATCCAACAAGTCCAACAAGTCCAGTTAAAAGCAAGGGACAAGTTATTAATGTGAGTTCAAGTTTAAGAATAAGAAAAGAAGCAAACACATCTTCCGCTATAGTGGGGTATTTAATTAATGGACAATCAATTAGTATAAAAGGCCAGAGCGGAGATTGGTATAGTATAGATGCAAATGGTGTTTCTGGATATGCACATAAGGATTATATAAAACTTGTAGATGATTCTACACCTACTACACCTACGAACCCGCCTGAAACTGTAGAGGAGATAGGGATAGTTGTTAATGTAAGTACTAATTTGAGGCTTAGAGATAAACCTACTTCAGATTATACTAGTGCAGTTGTAGGTTATTTATTACCTGGGGACTCCTTTAAGATATTAGGAACTTCTGGAGATTGGGTTAACATAAATTATAATGGTAAAGTTGGATATGTGCTCAAGGACTATGTTAAAAAAGTAGAGGCGTCAAATGAAGAGGATATATCTAAAACATATACTGCTATTTTAAATATATTAAAAGCTCAAATAGGAGCACCTTATGTATATGGAGGTGCAGGAGAACTTTTAACAACATCGTTTTTAAATGAGATAAAAGTAAGATTTCCAGCTGCAGCTCAAAGTGGAGAATATAATTTAGCTCAGCAGTACGTAGATAAAGGCTATAGGTCTTTTGACTGTTCAGGATTTTTATATTGGGGATTTAAACAAGCAGGAATAAATATAGGTAGAACTACTTATGATCAGATAAATAATGGGGTAGAGGTTTCAAAAGAAAATGTAAAATTAGGAGACTTTCTATTCTATTCAGATATAGGACATGTAGGTATGTATATAGGAAACAATCAATGGATTGAATCTTCTAATTCCAAAAGCTACGTTAAAATTGCAGATGTACCTTGGAGTAAAATAGGAAGAATAAGAAGAATTTTAAATTAAAAATAGGTGTAGTTTACTAAATTTAAGTAAACTACACCTTATTATTCATACTAAAAGCAGGGAAATCCCTGATTTACATCTTTTTAATCATTTTTTCTAAAATAGTAGTAGAGTTTTTAACTCCAATTGGAACAAATTTTTCAAAATCCATATGAGCTCCGTTGTTAGCATTATCAGAAATGGAACGTATAACTACGAATGGTATACTATTTAAATAACAAGTATGAGCTATACTTCCACCTTCCATTTCACAAGCAAAAGCTTCAAATTCAGAAGATAACCATTGAATCTTTTCTATATTTGCAACAAACTGATCTCCAGTAACTATTCTTCCTAAAAATGTTTTAATATCTTTGGCTTCATCGCAAGCTTCTAATGCAAATTTAACCAACTCATCATCACATTTAAAATCAAAAGTGTCAAGTCTAGGAATTTGACCGTGTTTATCTCCAAAAGCTGTAGTATCCATATCATGCTCTACTAGATTGTTAGCTATTACTACATCTCCTGGGTAAATATCTTTACCTATTCCTCCAGCAACCCCAACATTTATTACTGTATCTACTTTATATTCACTAGCTAATATTTGAGTACAAATAGCTGCATTAACCTTACCAACGCCACATACTACTGCGATAACCTCTTTTCCCCATAAACTTCCTTTATTGAAAGTCATTTTAGCTTTTTCCTCTGTTGATTGAACGTGCATATCCTTTAGAAGAATTTCTAGTTCCTCATTCATTGCGGCAATTATTCCTATAATCATTTAAATTCCTCCCAGAAAATATTACTCTTATACATTATAACCTTAGGAATTATTTTACTCAATAAAAGTACGTATTGTTTTATTATAAAATATAAACTAAAATGATATAGTGATTCAATTAATTATGTAATTGTAACTTTCATATATAAAGGAGAAATGCCATATGTTGCAACATTCATTATCTAGAACAGAGCTTTTAATAGGCTCAGAGGGACTAGAAAAATTAAAAAATTCTAAAGTAATTGTATTTGGAATAGGTGGAGTTGGAAGTTATACTGTAGAATCATTAGCTAGAGCAGGAGTAGGTACCCTTGTTTTAATTGATGATGATACTATTTGTCTTACTAATTTAAACAGACAAGTGCATGCAACTTATAGTACTATAAGCAAGTCAAAAGTTGAAGTTATGAAAGAAAGAGTTCTTTCTATAAACAGAAAATGTAATGTTATAACTTATGAAACATTTGTTACTGAAGAGAATATTCCAGAATTTATTTCAGAAGATACTGACTATGTAGTTGATGCTATAGATACTGTATCTGCAAAAATTGCACTTGCAGTGTATTGCCAAGATAAAAATATAAAAATAATGAGTTCTATGGGAACTGGTAATAAACTTGATCCATCTCAGTTTAAAGTAACAGATATATATAAGACAAGAGTATGCCCTTTAGCTAAAGTTATGAGATATGAGCTTAGAAAAAGAGGAGTTAAGTCATTAAAAGTTGTATATTCTGAGGAAATTCCAATAAAGCCAAAATCAGAAGATGTAGTAACCTGTAAAACAGGGTGTGTATGTACAGGTGGTACTAAAAAATGTACCATAAGACGTCAAATACCAGGAAGTATTAGCTTCGTTCCACCAGTTGCAGGAATGATTATAGCTTCACAAGTGGTTAAAGATATTTTAAATATATAAAAAGTATCCACAGAAAACAGTTGATAAGTAGTGAAAAATTGTGGATAAGCATGTTTATAAAAATATATACTGTGGATAACTATAATAAAAGAGTCCTAGCTAGGACTCTTTTATTATACAAAATATATATCTATGATTGTGGATTCATTAGGAAATAAAGGCCTCAAAAGTTTTTCAATAGAGCTTTTTGCGTTAGTTTCAGCACTGGAGTAAAGCTCATCTTCCACCATTTTATCTTTCATTAGTTTTTTTACCTCTTTAGAAATAGAAATAGTCTGTTCTGGGGATAACTTTATGTCTCCAAATCTTAATAGACCATTAGTAGTTGTTTCATAAACAGTTTTTTCTTCATATATGGTTACATCTTCAACGATAGGTTTTGGTAATGTTATAGAAATTGAATTTTGAGATTTATCAATTTTTATGTTCCCTTTATCTATATTTGAAAAATCTAATGAATAACTACCTTTCCCGTAAAAAGTTATTCCTTTGACTTTTTTAAACACTTCCCACTCTCCCCAGCTATCATTTAGCAAAATTCTTTCTTTTAGGTCTGCTTCTAGGGTGATTAATTTTTGAGTTTCGTGTATTTTGTCAATAATGCTTTCTTGAGAGATAAATTTAGTATTTTCTGTTGAATCAGGTGAAACCCATTGTTCGACTTTATCTGTAGGTTTGTTGAATAATTTGTAACAAGTATAAAAACCTATAGAAACAAAAAATACTGCTAAAATAGAGAGAAAAACAACCTTTCTTTTAAATTTCCTCATAAAACCCCCCAATCATATTAAATTCTTATTCTGCCATCCATCCTTCATTTAAAAACTCATATAAAGCAGGATATACATTTAAAGAACTCATCAAATTTAAATACTCACTCATTAAATCGTAATTTTCATCTGAGGTTTTTAAAGCTCTTATCATTAAGTTCTTAGGAGTTTCTAAAGGTGATATATACTCAACTACAGAAACATCATACCCTTTAGCTTCTAACATCATACTTCTCATTCCATCAGTTAAAACATCTGCAAGCCTTGCTTTTAAGATGCCGTGTTTAGTAATTCCTTCAAAAGGTTCGTAATTATATTGAGAAAGCATTTGTCTATGGCAGCAAGGGACAGCTATAATACAATCACTCTCAAGTTTAATTCCTAGAGCAAGTGCCATATCTGTAGCTGTATCGCAAGCATGTAAAGACATAACGACATTTATCTTTTCCTTAGGTTTATACATTTTTATATCTATAGCATGGAACTCCATATTTCTATAACCAAGATTTTTAGCCATTTCTTTGGAAGAATTAATAACTCCCTCAGATATATCAAGCCCTATAAACTTACACTTTCTTCTCTTAATTTCAGTTAAATAATAGTTCAAAACAAAGGTTAAATAAGACTTTCCACATCCACAATCTAATATTGTAATAACTTTATTTTTAGGAAGTGAATCTAAAACTCCCTCTAAAAGTTCTACATAATGGTCTATTTGATTATATTTACGTATCTTATTATTTTTAATTTTCCCGTCTTTACTCATTATGCCGATTTCTTTTAACAATGCATCCGCTTTTCCGACCTTTATGTAGTAGTCTCTGTTTAAAAGAGTAGAAGTTTCTTGCGAATGGTTAGCTGGAGAAGTTTCTTTTGTTTCATTAGAAGAAATTATTGTAGAATCTTCTGGCACTTCTTTGTTCTGCATTTTTACATTTTTGTTGTCCCCAGTGATTAAAATGTCGGTTCCACGCTCTCTATATAGAATAGAAACCTCGTCATAATTTTCAGCTTCTTTAGTTACTCTGTTCCAAAGTTCAGATAGAGTGTAGTTTTCTGTCTTCCCATTAAAATTATATGAGATATTTTCCTCATTATAACTACCTACTCCCTTAAATTCTTTTAAACCAGATTTATAAACAACATGTATATCTTTAAATATAGAACTGTTTTCGCTAAATCTATTCTCTAGTCCTATTAAGAATAATTTTATTTTACCGATGTTCTGTTTATTCATAAAATCACTACCTTCCATAATAATTAATATAAAACAATATTAAGATTATAATGCTTTAAGTGTAAATAGTAAATTATTAAGTGAAGAGGAGTTCTATTTGTGATATAATTATGAAATGTTAAGTATGCACAAATATACGCTAATCTAGGAGATGGACTTATGGCAAGTAAGTTTGGAGTGAGCATTGAGCCTATAGGTAAAAGTGACTTTGAGTACTCTATTAAAGATTATTTAAAACTAAATATAGGTAAAATAAACGTAATAAACTTAGATCGTGAGAACAAGAGCTGTTCTTTAAGACTTAAGTTTTTTAAGAGTGAAAAAAAAGAACTTTTAAGAGATTCACTTATAAACATAGCTAGTTATTTTTTTGAAAAAGAAAAATTCTATAAGATTAACTTATATGTAAGTGAAGACATGCCTATAAACAGTTTGTTATTAGTAGGTTTTGAGTTAGAGGGAGTATTGAGTGATAGCCTAATAGTGTCTGGTGCTCATAAAAGTGAACTTATTTTTGGCCTTAATATGTATGATTACAGAATTAAAAATAGGAAACCTTCTGTTATAGAGCTAAAAGGGAGCAATATTGAAGTTAAAAATCTTACTCCTGATAATGCTCAAGAAATGTTAGATTATTATATAAGGAACTTTAACCATTTAAAAGAATTTGAGCCTCAAAAAGATAGAAGTTTTTATACCTATGAAGTACAATATTCTATTTTAATGGAAAGTTATAAGCAGCTTATTGATGGAACCGGAATAGACTTAGGAATATTTAAAGATAACAAGATTATAGGAAAAATAAGAATATCAAACATAGTTTATGGAGTTTTTAGAAATGCATTTATAGGATATTCTATTGATGAAAATGAACAGGGAAAGGGATATATGAAGGAAGCTGTTAAGCTTGTACTTAAATATGCTTTTAGTGAATTAGAACTCCATAGGATAGAAGCTACTGCTATGATTGAAAATACTAAGTCTCAAAGAGTTCTTAGAAGCTGTGGTTTTAAGGAACTTGGAATAAGTGAAAAATATTTATTTATAAATGGTGAATGGAAAGATCACGTAGTTTTTTATAACGTTAATAGTGAATATTCCTGCTAACTAAGGAGGAAAATAAGAGTGCAGTTCAATGTGTATGGTGATATATTAAAAAAAGTAGATAGAAAAGGAATTTGGGATATGATTGTTATAGATGGTGTAGTAGGATCAGGAAAAAGCACTCTGATGAATATTTTAGAAGAGCTAGGGTATACAGCATTTAAAGAACCTGTTGTAAATAATCCAATACTAGAGAAGTTTTATTATGATAGAAAGAAGTATGCTTTTGCACTTCAAGTATTCTTTTTAAATAATAGATTCAAGTATATAAAGGAAGCAGCAGAATTAGAGAATTCTGTGATGGACAGAAGTATATATGGAGATGCTATTTTTGCAAAGTTATTAGAGATAACTGGAGATATGACATCAGAAGAATTTGATGTTTATAGAGAACTTTTAGAAAATATATTAGAACACGTTAAAGCACCGAAGCTTATGGTTTATTTAGAAATATCAGTAGACCAAGCTATTAATAGGATTAGAAAAAGAGGACGAGACTACGAACAGGTGGTTGAAAGAGCTTATTGGGAAACCCTTAATAAGGAGTATACTGAATATTTTAATGCTTATGATATATCACCAGTATTAAAAATAAACGTAGATTCTTTGGATTTTGAAAATAATCTTGAAGATAGAAAATATGTCTTAAAATTAATAGATGAAAAATTAAAAGAACTTCAATAATAAAGAGGAAATTGCAAACTATTTTGTGATTTCCTTATTTTTTTACTCCTATCCTGTAGAGACTTCTTCTACAGTCTCGTAAAATCAATTTAATTCTATGATTATATGATATAAAAACATAAAAGCATAAAAGCATAAAAACACAGGACTGCAGGAAAATAGGAAAACAGCAAAATAGGAAAAGTGGAGCAGTGGAGAATAGGTGCATAGGAGTGCAGAAGATTTTGAAGAGAATAACAATAAAACAATATATTTTTATTGAATAACAATAAAAATATATTGTAATTTGCTTAGTGAGGATATATAATGCTCATATAGGGGGTGAACATGTGAAGAAGAAAATTCTTTTAATAACTCCAGAGAACAAGGAGATAAATAAATTTAGGAGAAAGCAGTTTAATAATTTTATTCAAATTACTATGCCTTATTTAGCTGCTTTTATAGATGAAAGTAAATATAAAATAACACTAATTGATGAATATAATCAAAAAATTCCTTATAAAGAGAGCTTTGATTTAGTTGCAATAACAGTAAATACCTCTAATGCCAGTCACTGTTACAATATATCAAAAGTTTTTAGAGAAAAAGGTTCTAAGATAGTTATGGGTGGACCTCATGCTACATTGCTTCCAGAGGAAGTTAAAAACAATTGTGATTATATAATGATAGGTGAAGGAGAACTTATATGGCCTGAATTTTTAGAGGACTTTTATAATGGGGAAGCTAAAAAAGAATATATTTGCAAAGAAGTTCCTAACCTAAACAATATTCCAATAGCTAGAAGAGATTTAATTTATGGTAGGCATTTCACAAAGGGAGCAGTTATATCTTCTAGGGGATGTCCTTATAAATGTAGTTATTGTAATTTAAAGCAAATATATTGTGAGCCATATAGAACTAGACCTGTTGAAGAGGTCATAGAGGAAATAAAAAAAATAAAAAGTAGATATTTTGTGTTTTGGGATGATAATTTTTGGGGAGATACTGACTACTCAAAAATACTTTTAAAGGAATTAAAAAAACTAAATAAAAGATGGGCAGCTCAAGTGACTTTAGAAAGGTGTAAAGATGAAGAATTACTTAAATTAGCTAAGGAATCTGGATGTGTTTATCTTTTTGTAGGAATTGAATCTTTTTCTAAAGAGAGTTTAATGAGTGTTAATAAAGGAATAAATAATGTTGATAAATACAAAAGTATAATAGATAAGGTACATTCTAATGGTATCTGTATTCAAGCGGGAATAATTTTTGGTTTTGATACAGATAGAAAGGATGTGTTTAAAAGAACTCTAGATGCCTGCAATAAACTAGGAATAGATGGAGTAACAGTTAGCATATTAACACCTTTACCTAAAACTCCTATATACGAGCAGCTAAAGGAGGAGGGGAGATTGCTTAGTGAGGATTGGAGTTACTATAACGGAAAGACTAGAGTAGCTTTTATGCCTAAAAATATGCACCCCGAGGAATTATTCGATGGTTATATGTGGTTTAGAAAAGAATTTTACTCATTTAAATCTATATTTAAGAGATTAAAGAAGTCTAAAACAAATATTTTTTACAATTTAGCCATGAACTTAGGGTATAAAATAAGTCTTGGAGATACAAAAACTAGTTTAAATATACGAGGTGAATTTATATGAAATACTATGGAAAAAAATCATTATCTCAAGCATTAAAAATTATGTTAGATATTTTATTAGTAGGAGGTGCTTTATATTTTTTTCAAGCATTAAAACAAGCTTTTAAATTAAAAGGAGAAATAACTAATTTAGAAAGCTTTGGAGTATTTTTATTACTTATAATTGGTTGTTTTTGTGTGTTTATTATAGTTTTTAATATAAGATCTATAATGGATAGTTTAGTTAAAGAAAATCCATTTACAAGAGAAAATGTTAAAGCGTTAAAAAGAATGTCAATATGTTGCATTACAGTAGCTACATGCTATATTATAAATCTCATAATAAATTTTTCTAGCGGACAATATAAACTTATTTATATAGATAACACAGGAATCCATACTGATATGGAGTTTTTAATATTTATTTTTGCTGGATTATTTATATATGTTTTATCAAAAGTCTTTGAAAATGCAATAGAATTTAAAGAGGAAAATGATTATACAGTGTAAGAGAAAGGGGCGTAAATATGCCTATAATAGTAAATTTAGATGTTATGATGGCTAAAAGAAAGATGTCTTTAAATGAATTAGCAGAGAGAGTAGGAATTACGAATGCTAATCTATCTATATTAAAAAATAATAAGGCTAAGGCTATAAGATTTTCAACCTTAGAGGCTATATGCAAGGAGCTGAAGTGTCAGCCGGGTGATATTTTAGAGTTTGTAGAGGAGGAATAATGTGTGGGTTAATGTAATTCCATCAAAGGGAAATGATATCTTATGTAAAAAGTTAGATAATGCTTTTGGATTTATAAAGTTTGAATGTGAAAATGAGAATGGTATAGAAAAAATCATTAAACTTATTGTAAAAGAAGACTATGATGTAAGATTTAAGTTTAAATCTAATAAGCTTAATAATGAGGAATTGTTTTATTTTATAGAAATAGAGAATGAAGAGGGATTTTTTAATATACTTACGGAGGATAAATTTTTAATGCTTTCCTATGGAGAAAGTTCTAATCTTATGAGGGCAGTAGAGGCTATGATAGATTTAGATATAGGATATGCTTCTTATAATATATTAGAAACCTTTGTGAACCTGCCTCAAAACTCTCAGTGGTTTAAATATATAGTTAGCAGGAAAAAACGAAATAAAAGAATGGTAGAAAAAGCTTCAAGTAGTAATTCTATGATAGTCATGTACTCCTTAGTATTAACAATATTATTTGATTTTCTCGTAGGACAAGTAGCCTCTGATTTAAGACCATTAGGGATAAATATTGCTATCTTCAATATATTATTTCTGACTTGTTTTTTTATAAATAATAAAAATAAAATAAAGAAAAGTATCCTAGGTTTGGGTTTTCTTATCTTAAGTCTTGTTACTTCATTTTACTTTGGGATATATAATGTAGCTTTTATAAAATGGATAAACGTACTACTTCTACCTATCATAAATATTCTCTTAGCAAATGCTCTAGTTAATGATTTCAGTATATCTTTTAGGTCTTTAGGAGCATTTTTATCTGAAACGATACTTACTCCATTTATATTCATTAAAATCAGTTTTGGAAAACTTAAAAATACTATAAAAGTCAATAAAAAGGAAGGAACACATAGGGAGAGTATTAATGCAGTAATAGTGGGATTTTTAATCTTTATACCTCTAGCAATTATATTGATAAGCCTGCTTTCTCAATCAGATGTATATTTCAGTCAGTTTATTTCTTCGATTTTTTCAAGTTTAAAACAATTGTTTAACTTTAAAAATATAGGGCTAGAACAATGGATATTACGAATATTATTAATGATTTGGATGTTTTTATATAGTGTGGCGGTTTTCCTTGGCACTAGTGATTATAAAGCCTCGCCTAGAGTAAGTATCAAAAAAACTATATCGCCACTAATAATTATAAGTTTTCTTATATCATTATTAGGGTTATATACTATCTATACATTAATACAAATTCCTAATTTATATATAAATAAAAATTCAATAGGAGCTTTGTACTCACAATATGCAAGAGAGGGCTTTATGCAGTTAGTTATTGTAGTGATAATAAACTGTATAATTATAGCTATATGTAGCTTTCTTACAAGAGATGTTATCTCTAAATATAGAAACATCTTAAAAATACAATACACATATTTAATTTTATTAACTTCAAATATGATTATTTCATCTAACTATAAAATGAATATGTATATAGATAAATATGGCTTTACAAGATTAAGATTTTCTGTAAAAGTTGTTTTAGCCTTCTTAGGAATAGTATTTCTTCTATATATAATTAATATATGGAGAAAGATTGCATTTAAACATGCATTGATTGTAACATTGTTCGTGTTTTGTGCTTTTATAAATATAATAAACGTAGATGGGTATATAGCTAAACAAAATCTAGAACAATATAAGGTAACAAAAACAATAGACATAGGATATATCACAGAAGAGTTGTCCATAGATTCATTAGTAGAGATAAAGAAGGTAAAAGATGAGACTGCATATTCTGAATTAAAAGAGAGCTTTGAACAGGCTTTAAGAAAAAGATATAAAAATGAGGACTTTAGAGAGTTCAATATTAACAAATATAGATTGGAGAAGGTAAAGTAAGGAGAAGTCTATATGTCTAAGAAATTTGGAGTGGTAATATTACTAGGTTTATTAATAATATTATTAATTGATATACCCATACTTATAAAGGGATCTGTAGGTTTGGGACTATGTGTAATATTTATTGTCTGGATATCAATTGAATATAAATCTATAGGTAAATTCGAGTTTTTAAAAACAAGTTTATGGTTTTTTACTTTTATATTTTCATTTAGTTTGATAATGGGGATAGTAAAATATATAGATGAAAAAAATTTTTATAAAAGAACAATAGGAATAGATATACCTAAATATTCCTCAATACTAAAAGAAAATGATACTCATGGAGGATTCAATGGGGATGGGGAGTATTTCTCTATAATAGAAATTAGTGATTCGGATAAAGATGAGTTTATTAATGACATAAAACAGAACAGTCGCTGGGATTCCTTACCCATAAGTGCTGAGAATAAAAGAAAAATTTATTTTGGAGGTAAAGAGTATATATATGGAGAGTATCTAGGTAAAATTCCTAGAGATATCAAAAATGGATCTTATTATTTTAGAGATAGGGCTGCAGAAGAATATCCAGATGATAGTATGAATATGGCAGCTCATAATTTTGATTTTGGGGTTATGGATTATGATAAAAATATTCTTTATATCTATATTTTAGATACTTAAATAATATTTAATACTAGAGATTTGCTAGTTTAGTGATACAATCATATGAACACTATTCCTAGTGTATCAATAATAAGAAAACAAAGAAATTAAAAGGAATTATTAGATAAATAAGAATAATTTAATATAACTAGGAATATAGAGAAATATTATGTATTGTAGAGGTGGTAAGATAAAACACGTCGCAAGAACAACAAAACATTTCAGATGAAAAATTAATCAACAAAAATTGATTAAAAAGAAATGAAAAAACTTGTTGACAGAAAAAAGTGTATATGATAAGATAACACTTGTCGCTGAGAGAGATTAGCGAAAAAGAAAAAATGGTCTTTGAAAATTAAACAGAGGAAACTTAAGAAGTTTTGAATAAACTTATTTTATAGTCAACGTAATTCTTAGAGTAAGATTAAACTAAAATTTGTGCACATTAGTGTGACACTTAAATTGAGAGTTTGATCCTGGCTCAGGACGAACGCTGGCGGCGTGCTTAACACATGCAAGTCGAGCGA
>NZ_JAKGTG010000015.1:0-103562 GCF_022324845.1 Clostridium sp. YIM B02506 | reverse complement strand
GGCTTCATTTTTCTTACCTATTGTCAAGTGTTTTTTTATTAATTTTTCATATTTCCTTAAGTTGACGACATTGTGCGTACAGTAAAGGATAATTTTTTTATTGAGCAAGTTAACAAAGAAGGGATTATTATATATGAGAAGTGTTGATTTTAAATTTATGAATTTAAAAAAGGCCTATTCTAGGTTAAAAGAAGTAAGTGATATCTATGATGGGAAAAATGATATTATAAGAGATAGTTTAATACAAAGATTTGAATTCACCTATGAACTTACTCATAAAACCCTAAAAGAATTCATGAAATACTTAGGTGTAACGTTAGAAAACTCATTTCCTCGTACTATATTTAAAAAGGCTTTCGTAAACAACTTGATTTCTGATGATAAAGTTTGGATTAACTTATTGGAAGATAGGAATTTAACTTCTCATATTTATAACGAAAACATGGCTGATGAAATCGCAGATAGAATAGTTACTAAATATGTATCCGCTATTGAAGAATTGGTAGAAAACTTAGGAAATTTATTATAGTACTTAAAGTGAAGGCAGCTCAGATTTATTGAGTTTAACCTTCACTTTTAACTTTCAATAATTAATTATTAATATCCAGCTATAAAATCCTATACTTCTGCCCCTTACTTCTTATATTCTCTGGTATCGTATAAGTTATAAGCTTCTTTTCTAACAACTTACATAGTGATCTTTTTATATTTCCTGGTACATTTTCATATCCTAGATATTCTGATATTTCTTTTTTTGATAAAGGCCCATCAGATAAAAGTTCTAATATCTGGTCTTCAATTGCACTTATAGAAATATCTTTTTGTTCTTTTTCATCAACGTATAAGTCTTGATATTCATCATCAAAGTAACAAGTATTTTCATATAACTTAACTGTAAAATAAGCTCTACTATCATCAGTTTCAAATACAGGCTCTGGTGAATTGTTATCTTTCATGGCTTTTATTATTCTGGCTAATCCAACAGCATTTCCATTTGCAAGTCCCAAACTTTCTAAATATTCACCTATTCTTCTATTTCTATAAATTCTAGCTGTAACTTCACCTTTATCTATATCTTCCTTTGCTATAAACTTATCTGGACCAGGATAACTTACAACTACAATCTTTTCCTTATCTATTCTCACTTCTATGGGGGTATTTTGTGAGTAATCTCTATGGTAAAAAGCATTTATTATAGCTTCTTTTATAGCCTTTAATGGATAGTTAAAAAACATCTCACCATCTATATTTTTTGATTTAATAATGGTGTTCTCTATATAGATCAAAACTGCTTTTATTTGCTCATGAATAGTCCCATGAAAAGTCTTTTCTATGAAGTCATCACAAGTTGTTCCAAGAAAATGAACTAATTCAAGTTGACAACCTGGAATGAATTTTTCTGGACTATCAGAAAACATCAAAAGGCCTATGTTCTTAGGTCTTAGTTCATCATCAATCATATCAAGCTTTTTTAATAACTCTTTTTTTGAAAGTTTTGATGTCTCATCATATAGTTCATTTCCTGTATCATAAAGATATTCCTTAATTAAAGACAGTCTCATATCTTCAAATTTTGCATTTAAGTTTACTTCATCATCAAAGGGATTATCTTTATTCTCCTTTGAAGCTTCTATACTATCTTTTTTCTTTTCTACATTACTTTCTGTTAACCCATCAAAGAAATACTCTCTTACAAGTCTTCCACCAGATTCAACCTCACCATCAAGCCAAGTTCCACCCACTTCATACTCTTCTTCCTCATCAGTATCAATATTTATAGGATCTATTTTTTTGACTTTCTTAGCTTGCTTATCTTTTTTATTTTTATTAGTTTTCTTCTTATTGATTTCATTATCATAGTAGCTACATATAGCATCATTTAATACACTGCTCATACCAATATCAGGCTCTTTATGAACCTTTATTATTTCTAATATTGTGTTTGTTGTTTCTTCACTGAGATTGACATCAACTAAAAATGTATCTTCTAATTCATCATTTTCACTAGCCTTAACTGCAGCCTCAAGGCTTTCATATTTCTTCATACATATCAGCTCCCTATTTAAAAGTTCCATGTATTATATGAAAAAACTCTAGAAATGAATCCACCTTATTAGACATTAACCCCTTTAGATAACTTCATTATTTCTTCTTTTCTTTTTGGATCAATAATATCCAGATATTGATGTAGCTTTTCATGCCACTCTTTTTCACTTTCTGTACCATAATCATATTCATCATACTCATTAGATATTTCTTTTAAAAGTAAAGCTATTTCAAAATCATCTAATACCTTGAATAATTCTATAAACTCGTCTTCAAAAATACAATCAGCACCTAATACATCAACCAAATCCTTTAGGCTATGAAATTCTTCTCTGATTATCTCTATTTTTTCTTTCACATCTTCACAATCTCTGATTTCTTCTGTTATTTCTTTGAATATACTGTTATCTAGGCTTTCCCCATCTTCATATTCAATGATGTCTTCAGATGATTTATCTAAACTAAGAAATATCATTTCTAACCTATCATTCTCTAGACTGATTTTTATATATGGTATGAGTTTTTCTACAACTATTTTTATATATTCAATCATGTTTTGATTTTTAATGGATAAACTCTTGATTATCTTTTCTGTTCCATCATAAATACTTTTATTAAAATCATCAGATGTTTCTAATTTATCCTTTAGATATGCTCTATCACCTTCGCTGATATCTAATTTTGTTATTTCTTTTCCAGCTAATGAACACCCGAGTGAATTCGTGAGTACAAGGGTGAAGATATTGATAAGCAGATGATGTGATTGAACATTAAACCCTTTTAGTAAAGCTTCTATATCTTCTTGTTTAAAATAAGAACAAAACTTATTTTCCATATCAATTTTCTTTAAGTAATCTTCTATATACTCAACTCCAACAAGTTTCATTTCATCATATCCAAGAGGGTAATCTATCGATCCTTGAGTTTCATGGGCCCCAAACCTAACATCATACTCCTTAAAAAACAACGGAATTCCATACTCCAAAGTATCTACATAGGCATAATTTATAGTTTCAAGCCTTGTTTCATGTACCTGTTTTAATAGATTTTCACATTCTTTTACTTTTTCTTTGATTATCTCTTCTCCATCTTTAAATAGTTTCTTGATTTCAACTTGTTTCATGGCTCTTAGCTTAGCATTAACATGGGCCTCTTTTTTTAGTGATAGGCCTATTGTGTAATAAATAGATAACATGATTTTATCTGCAACCTCAACTCTTACTGATGAACTTTCATTTCTAGTGTAATAACCTAGGGTTTCAGTTAAAATATTTAAAATCTGGAGTTGGATATTCTCTACCTCTTCTATGTTTAAAAATCTGTTTAAGTGCAAAACTTGTAGCAGAGATTGAAGATAATGCTCATCATTTAATTGATTTTCAAGTAGATCTTCTTTATTAATAATCTTGTTGTTCATCTTCCTCTTGGTCCTCCTCTTTATCATCAATCTTCAAGTAATCTTTTACTCCATATTTAATATTGTGGGCTATGGAATCTAAATACTTATCTCTTAGCTGTTCTAGCGAACCTTGACACTCATTGTCAAAATAACTTTTCATGATTTCTATTAATTCATCATCACCTACAAAATCTAAAGTTTCGTTTTTGTAATAATAAAAAATTTCTATAAGTTCATCTAACGTCTCTAAATAGTTATATTGAGAAATGTATGGTGAATTACAAAATACTTCTATGATATTTTTAATTATTGCTCCACCAAACTCAACTCTACCATTATTCCTTAAAGACTCACTTCTTGTTCTTAATATTGTTTTTATGTCCTCATCAGAAAGTTTTAATCCGTATTCTAGGGTTTCTTCATTAAAGGCTTTAATCTCCATAAAAGTCTGTTTAGTTATTACAGAATCAGAAATTTTCATAAGTTTATTTTCTTCCATAAAAATCCTCTCCTAAAATCTTATATTTTACTATTGACTTTTTGTTTTAAATATGTTATTATTAAACTACATATACATTTCATTGTTTCAAGTAATAATTTTACCACTGGCTATATCTATAGTCAATGGTTTTTTTCGTTCAAAAAGACTGCTTCAATAAAGATTAAAAATCTTATTGCGCAGTCTTTTCTAATTAGAAATAAAGTTTCTATAACCATTGCTTCTCTTTCTAAATTTGTCGCTTTATGTCTGCTTTATCTTATACACTTACCTAAACTTCTTACAACATTGTTGGAAATAAAAGTTGGCAGTATTAGGACTCCTATTAAATCCCACAAGCACTCTCTTTATGGATATTTTCATTCCTTAAAATTTCACCCTTATAATTTACATTGCCAAAATCCGATACCTTCATTTGCTTCTTACCTGTGATAAAATTTTTGAATAATACAAAACACTTATTAGATTCCTCTAAAACTAGAACAAACCAATTTATATAAAAACTTAAATATTTGCTCGCTACGTTATGAAAGTCCTTCAGAAACTGTTTGAACTCTCTCCCTCTTTTCCTAATTTTCAAATTATGCTTACCATCTTTATTTAAAATAACAATCTTTTTAAAATATTTTAAATTAAAACCCATTGATCCATCTATTTTAGCTTTAATATTATTGTCTTTTGCAAAATAAAAATAGGCCCAATTCCTTGGAGATGATATATAATCGCTTGTCTCATTAATTATTGGTTTTAAAATTTTATTTAATATCTCTCTATTAATAGTTGATTTGCTAGATGGCTTTATGAATTTATTATCATATTTATCTTTACAATTTAAGATTATAATATTTTTTCTTTTAAGCCTTTGTCCTTTTAGCATATATTCTTCTTTATCTATCCTTCTAAATAGAAAGTTCTTATTAAAAGTATGATTTCCCTTAAAACTTTCCTTGATTTTAACCTCATCCACTTCTATATTAAGGAGTTTTTTATTCATTATCTTAGTTCCTGCAGCGCTTAATATTTTATGCCTCCAATGAAAAGCTGTTTTTAAATCTATTTTTAAAGATTTAGCTATCTGTCTAAGAGTTGCCCTTTCCTCTATAAAAAACATATATTTAATCCATAAATCAATAGGTTTTTTGCTGTAACTTAAAGGTGATCCTGTTATGTCAGAAAAAACTTTTCTACACTTTTTGCATCTATATCTTTGTATTCCTCTATTGCTTTTACCATATTTAATCACATTATCTGCACTTTTACATATAGGACACGAATTATGATTATTGGGTTTAAACAGTTCTCCTACACTCTTAACATACTCTTTTAAAAATAAATCTTTTTCATCTATTTCCTTAGGTTTATTTTCTATAATTAAATTTGCAATGTTATCATAGTTCAAAGGATTCATCTCCTAAAAAATTAATCCTTTGAATTATTACCTTTTAAGTTTATTTTAAATCATTAATTTTCTTTTTTCTTATAATTATCTTTTAAAACATTTTAATCTAGCTGGAGACTTTGTTGCAACCACTTAGTTATATACTACAGAATAGCAGAGAAAAGGATCTTAATGTATCCACTTCGTAGTGTACTACAGAATAGCAGAGCAACTTTTTATTCCAACAATGTTGTATGGGGTTTGGATAGTTCTCCAAAAGGTCTCAGTCAAAAATCGACATGACGGCATTATTTCTAAAGGCTTAATCTATCTGTATTTTCCTATAAACAATAGCTAAAGCTCCTAATGCTATTATTCCTATTAAAAATAGTGGGGATATTAATTTAAGATTCACATCACCTAGCGAAGTTAAAATATTCATTCCATGAGTTGCAGGAAGTATATTTGAAACCTTTCCTATAACACTTGGAAGCATTTCTCTTGGAAACATAGTTCCACTTAAAATCATTGATGGAAGAAATATAAATTGCGAAAACATGGTCATAACAGTATTACTTTTTGATATTAGCCCTATTAAAATTCCTATTATAGAACTAACTGAGATAACTAAGATCAAAAACAAAAAATACATTAATATATTACTTGGTATATCAGCTTTAAAAATTATAGGGGAAATTATAAAGATTATTGCTGAAACTATTAGTATATGAACTAATGCGGATAGAAAGGATGTTAATAATATTACCCATAAAGGAATGTTTCCTACCTTATAAGTTTTCTTGATATCTGATGAGAATATTTCTACTATTGGTACTGGTGTCCCAAGATAAGCCGCCATCGAAATTGCTACTATACTCATCGATTGTATTATTCTACTTTTAGCATTTGGATCTATTGTAGTAAACACTGAACCCATAACTAAAAAGAATATTAGGGGCAAAATATAATATACAATCAGAACATTTTTATTTCTAATATCTAACTTACACTGTAGCCAAACACTATATAATATCTCACTCATATTAAACCACCTCTTTCTTTGTATTTATGAGTTCTATAAACCGTTCTTCTAAAGATAAACTTTCAACCTTTAAATCTACTAGAAAATCTTTTTCTTCTTTAACAATATCTACAACTTCCGAAATTGCTTCAGTTAAATTTTCTGATAATAAAGTTACGCTATCTTTTGTTTTATCTACAATGCTAGAATTTTTTAATCTGGTATACTTTAGAAGTGAATTATTTATGGTGCTAACTGCAATCTTCTTTTCTTTTTTTCCTTCTGTTACTATATCTCTAGAATTGCCCAAGGCTCTAACTTCACCTTTAACTATTATCACAAGCCTATCACATAAGGCTTCAACCTCAGCCATATCATGACTTGCTAATATTATAGTTACGCCTTCATCCTTAAGCTTTCTTATCTCTTCATGAAGAGCTACTCTTCCTTCAACATCTAGTCCTGCTGTAGGTTCATCTAATATTAAAAGTTTTGGATTATTAGCTATCGCCAAAGCCAAATGAAGTCTTCTTTTTTGACCAGTAGATAGGTTTCTATAACGTTTTTTATACTGTTCTTTAAGCCCGAACTTATCTAAAAGATCAACTCTAGTTTCTAACTTCCTCCACTTACAAAAAAACTTCATAGCTTCTAGTACGGTTATATCTTCTTGTAGTGAAGTGGATTGTAGTTGAACTCCTATTAGATTCTCACCAGAACTATCTTTCCTTATGTCCTTCCCAAAAACCTCAATAACCCCACTATCAAAAGACTTTATTCCCTCAATGCACTCTAATGTTGTTGTTTTTCCTGCTCCATTAGGTCCAAGTATACCAAATATCTCCCCCTTATTTACTTCAAAATCAATCCCCTTCAAAACTTCAAAATTTCCATAGCTTTTCTTTAAATTGTTAACCTTTAAGGCTACACACATCTTACTCCCCTCCTATTCCTTTTGGAATTTTTACATTGTTTTTTATAATATAAGTTCCTAAGGCTTTATTAATATAATTATCTGCTTTTTTATAAAGCAACTTAAAATCTTCTGGCCAGTTATCTACATCTTCTCTAAAATCCATGAGCTTTCCAAACACCTGACTATCACCACTGGTAAACTTAATTATGTTTCCCCACCACTCCTTTGCAAATTCCTGTCCTTCAAAACTTTCTGGAGACATCCCTTTACTTTCAAGTTCAATAGCCTTTTCACAACCTGATCTCCACCAATCTATAGAAGTATCAGCTTTATTATTTTCATAACCCTCAGCCAAAGTATTTAGCGTATTTTCATCTAAATGTTTAACCACCCAATAAAACTCATTATTTTCATTTACTAGATTCATCATCTTAGCATATTTAGACCAATCAATATTATTGGTTTCTTTTATTTCATCACTTAACATGTTTATAGACTCTTCTAATTTCTGAAGCTTAGCTATCTTTTCCCTAATTATTTCTGCTTGAGTATTTAGTATTTTAGTAGCATCACTTGGCTTATTAACAGGCATTATTCTGTCCTTTATATAATTTAAGGAAAATCCTAAAGATTTTAAGGTAATTATCTGATGAAGTACAGCCATATCCTTACTGTTGTATAACCTTCTCCCCCCTTCACTAAAGCTTGAAGGCTTTAAAATATCTATTTTATCGTAATACTGAAGAGTTCTCACAGAAACATTAGCTTCCTTTGCAAGTTCTCCAACAGTCATCATTTTGATATTCTCCATTTTCTACCACCCCTTAAATTAATTATAATATACGACGTTACGTCATGAGCAAGAGTTTTTTTCATAATTTAGGCAAAAAATAAAAGGATGTTGCTTTACACAACATCCTTCTAAAAATTATAATTCTAAATACTTTTTAACTACATTTTCTACAGTGTAACCAAACTCTTCTATTACCTTTGGACCTGGTGCACTTGCTCCAAAATGGTCAATAGCAAGTGTTGCTCCATCAAGTCCTACATATCTTTCCCAACCAAAGCTTGCTCCCATCTCTATAGCTAGACGTTTGCGAACATCATTAGGCAGTACAGATTCTTTATAGTCTTTATCTTGCTTTTCAAATAAATCCATACTAGGCATAGATACTACAGAAACATCTTTACCTTGTTCTAATAAAGCTTTTTGAGCATTTATTGCTAGGTTAACTTCTGATCCAGTTGCTATTAATATCCCTTCAGGTTTTGCTCCTTTTTGAGGTGATAGTACATATGCACCCTTTTTAAGGTTTTCAGGAGCTAATTCCTTTGTTCCATGAATTACTGGTAAGTTTTGACGAGTAAGTACCAATAATGTTGGATGATCTTTTGATGTTATTGCAAGTTTCCAAGCCTCAACTACTTCATTACCATCTGCTGGACGAATTATATTTAGGTTTGGTAATCCACGTAAACTTGATAATTGTTCTATAGGTTCATGAGTAGGTCCATCTTCTCCAACTGCAATTGAGTCATGAGTTAACACATAAGTTACAGGAAGATTTTGTAGCGCTGCTAGTCTAATAGCTGCCTTTATATAATCTACAAATACAAAGAATGTACCTCCATAAACTCTTGTTCCACCATGTAACGCAATCCCATTCATAACTGCTGCCATGGCAAATTCTCTAACTCCAAACCATATATTACGGCCCTCATATTGACCTGGTTCAAAATCTTTTTGTCCAGCTATCATAGTATTATTAGAAGATGATAAATCTGCTGAACCACCCCAGAAGTTAGAAATATTCTTTGCGAGTGCTTGAATAGTTTGATTACTAGTTACACGAGAAGCTGCACTTGAACCTTCTTCGAATACTGGTAAATCTTTATCCCATCCTTTAGGAAGTTCTTCTGAAAATGCCTCTTCAAACTGAGCTGCAAGTTCTGGATAAGCTTTTTTATATCCATCAAATAGATTTTTCCACTTCTCTACTTCATTTTCTCCTGAAGCCACAATAGTTTCTTTAAATCTCTTAGCTACTTCCTCTGGAACCTCAAAATCTTGATGGGCCCATTCATAGCTCTTCTTAGCATGAAGTACCCCTTCTGCTCCAAGTGGTGCACCATGAACTTTTGATGTACCTTGATTAGGTGCGCCAAAACCTATTACAGTTTTCACTTCTATTATAGTAGGTTTATCTTTTTCTAACTTAGCTTCTTCTATAGCTTTAGATATTTCAGCTAAATCATTTCCATCTTTAACAAGTATATATTGCCAGCCTTGAGCTTCAAAGCGTTTTCCAACATTTTCTGTAAAGGCCTTTGATGTAGGCCCATCAAGAGATATATCATTTGAATCATAAAGCAAAATAAGTTTTCCAAGCTTCATATGTCCAGCCATACTAGTTGCTTCTTGTGATACACCTTCCATCAAATCTCCATCACCACAAATAGCATATGTGTAATGATTTATTACCTCATATTCAGGTTTATTATAAACTGCTGATAAATGAGCTTCTGCCATAGCAAAACCTACAGCCATAGCTATTCCTTGACCAAGCGGTCCTGTAGTAGCTTCAACTCCATGAGTATGATGCACCTCTGGATGTCCTGGCGTTTTACTTCCCCATTGTCTAAATTCTTTTAAGTCCTCTATAGTTACATCAAATCCAGCTAAATGTAACAAGCTATAAAGCATAGCTGATCCATGTCCTGCTGATAAAATAAAGCGATCTCTATCTACCCACTTTGAAGATTTTGGACTCACCTTTAGATGTTTGCTCCAAAGAGCATATGCCATAGGAGCTGCTCCCATTGGTAATCCTGGATGACCTGAATTTGCTTTTTGAATAGCATCCATACTTAAAGTACGTATCGTATTTACTGCTAATTGATCTACATTATCGAACATTTTCAATTCCTCCTTCTTCATTCTGAAATTCCTTTGTTTATTTTTAAGCTAGGAATCCATAAACGTCTCACTATTCAACATTAGTATTCCTGTACTTAACTTAATTATATACTCTAAGTAATGGAAAATAAATATTTTGGGATATTTTTCTTAATTAATAATTAGTTTCTCTTCATTTTCATATAACCATTTTAACATCTTTATATTAATATCAGCCAAGTTTTTATATTTATTGAATTTACTAAAATAAGCTATGCAGACAATTTGAATTGAGTAAATAACATAAGGAATTGCTTGTTTTTCTTCCTTGGTTAAGTTACACACACTATCATATCCTTCTATTATTTCTTTGAATATGATAAACCAAACTTCTAATTCTTTAGATGTTTTTTCGGAGAAAGTTTCTGATAATATTGAGGTTGCTGCATAACATGGATCAAAAATTCTTAAGTTTCTCTCTGATAATTCAAAGTCTATGAAGCTTACTAGTTTATCATCTCTCATAATTATATTACTTGGATTAGGATCTCTATGAATGATGTGCTTATTTAAATAAGGGTATAGTTTTCCAAACTCCTCATCATATTTCTTATAGAAATCTATAGGTAGGTTCATGAGATTTTTGATATCTTCATGGGCCCCTGATGTTACATTTTTGATATCAGGTTCATTACATATTAAATCCTTGTCATACCTCTCTAATATAAAATGAAGTTGTCCTATTATTTCACCTAGATATCTTGCTTTATTTAAATCCTCATAAACTTCTTTGCTTGTTAAAGAACTTCCTTCAATTTTTCTTGATAACATGAAATATATGTTTTGGTATTCCACATACTCCTTGTTGTTTGTTGTTTCTATTGGTATAGGCCCATCAAACCCAGCTTCATGTAAGTCCTTTAATATCAAGATATGTTGTTTTAATCCTGATAGATTTATGCTTGCTTTTAATATAAACTTATCATCTACACCCCAAACATTTTCAAGTTTACTTCCATTGAATCCATATAAATTTTTAATGTCTGCATTTTCTCTTAAATCCCAATTTAATAAAATCTTTTTTATTTGTTTTTCTGTTATCATAACATGTTCCTCCTGCTTTAAATTGATTCTATAAGGTTTGTTAATCTTATATTTTTTCATATATTCCTTAGGAGAACATCGATACTCACGTTTAAAAGCTTTAAAAAATCCTGCATAAGTATCAAATCCATAACTTAATGCAACATCTATACTCTTCTCTCCCAAACTTATTTCATATATTGCACTATGAAGTTTTCTTTTTAAGATATACTGATTTACAGGTATACCTATTCCCTTTTGAAATAAGTGATAGTAATGAAATATTGAAAATCCTGCTTTTTTAGATAATTCCTCTGCTGATATCTCAGACTTCAAATTATCTTCAATATAATCAATACTATCTTGAAGAATATCTAGATAGTTCATATGGGCCTCCTTTAAGCAAAAGTCACTTGCAAGCTTATTTACTAATATTATGATAACAGATATTTTATTGATTTGATTTCCTGCTTTTCTAAAAAAGTAGGCTATCTCATAAAATGATTTTAAAAATCATCTAGAGATAACCTACTTTTAAACTTTGTAGATTCTATTCATTACAGCTTCTATTAATGCCACTAATGTAATTGCTAATAATAATACTACCGAAACATCATTTAGTAGAGACATGGATAGTATGATACAGGTAGATAAAAAAACATAGATATATCCAAATTTTTTTTCATAGCTTCTATCTATTTTAATTAGAATAAGTCCACTAAGTAAATAGAATAATGAAACTAAAACCAAGATTATTTTTATTGAATTATTTTTAGTCAGACTACATGGCATAAAGTTTTTAGTTGTAACTAATTGGACAACAGCAAATAACAAAAGAATATATATGATGCTTCTTATAACATGTACATATTTCACTTTTATACACCCCAAACTTAAATGTACGGTTTAAATATCACCCTTAAAATCTTCAACTATACTTTTAATTCTATCATTTAATAAATCTATTTCTGTATTATTTACTTCAATAGACTTTCTTAGTTCTTTTGTGTTTCTTTCAACCACTCTTAAAGTGCTATTAACATTATTAAGAGCGGTGTTTATTTTATCTTGAACCATGATATCTGAAAAGAAATTATCAAAAAAGATATCAGTCATATCACTAAAATCTCCAGATACATATTTCATATCTAAGGATATATTTACATCATTTAATTCCTTTTTGAAGGATTTTACTAGATATTGCACTTCATTTAAAACTCTATTTGCGTTTTCTATATGCCCACGTTTTATCATTGAGGTCATAAATCCTCCCCCAAGCATATCCATAGTTCCCCAGCCTTTAGCTGATTCAAATTCTTTTTTTGCTTCTTCAAGAACTTCTATAAGAGAATCTCCTGCATTTACAGCTTCCTTTAATTCTTTATCTAACACCTTAAGAGAAGCTAACTTTTCTGTAGTATTTAGATATTCTTGCTTTTTCAAGGAAGAAGAATTTAAAAGTTCCTTTTCTTTTTCCTCCCATAAATTTTCATATGCTTTTACTAATTTATCATAATCTTTTATTTCATCTTTTAAATTTAAAATACTCACTTTTACATTATTAAGCTCATATTGAGTACTCTCATATTTGTGTTTTGCATCCAAAGCTTCAAGTTCTTCCTTTTCAATTTTATCTTCTAACTTCCCAAATAGCTTTAAGAAAAAACTAACTGAAGACCCTTTTTCCAATTTTTCAACATCTCTTTGTTCTTTAATCCAAGCCTCTTTTTGAAATCCCTCTTTTTCTTTAAGCTTTATATAATCTTCTTCATAATATTTTAATTTATCCTTTTTACTTTCTAAAAGTAAAATCTTTCTTTTTAATTCTAATAATTCATTCATTCAAATACCTCCCTAACTTACTTAAGTATAAACTTCTCTATAACCTCGGCTAACACCCCTTGGTTATTGTCATTTTTACATACATAATCACAAGCTTCTTTCACTCCATCTACTGCATTTCCAGCAGCAACACTTAACCCTGCAACCTTAAGCATAGACATGTCATTGTAATTATCTCCAACAGCTATGGTTTCTTCTATTTTGACTCCTACCATTTCTGCCAAATGAATAAGAGCATCCCCCTTATTAACCCCATACTTATTTAATTCTAAATATCTATTTGAAGAGTAACTTACGCTTATAACTCCATCTGTTATAGCTTTCATCCCTTCACCAATACTCATAAGATATGGAATATCTAAACTTTGATATATTATCTTAGCAATAGGAATATCCTTTAAGAAGTCAATTGAGGCTTCCTTTAATTCAACAAATTCGTTATTTTGATTTATGAATCTATTTTTTTCATCTTCATTTAGGTTATATAAATAAACGGTATCTGGGGTATATATGTGAATACATACATCTTTATCAAGTCCATATTTAAATAATTCATCAGCCTTTTCAAAGGAAAGCCCATTAAAAAATAAAGTTTCATTACTAAAATTTTCAATTAAAGCACACCCATTAAAAGAAATAACATACTCATCTTTCTTTTGAAGTAAATCTAAGTCTCTTAATACATTTTGGATAGCCCAATATCCTCTTCCTGTAGCTGGTACAAACTTTACGCCCATTTCAGTGGCCTTTTTTATAGCTTCCTTATTTCTTTCACAAATTTCATGGTTGTCATTTAGTAAAGTTTCATCTAAATCACTAACTATCATTTTATACATATAAATTCTCCTTAAACACTTTACTTTCTTCTATACTACTAATTTACCACATAATCATAGTAATTCTTTTCTTTTTTTGAAATATACCCTATCCTTGTACAGATTTTTAGTATATTCAAAGTATATTTGCATCTATTTAATGTACATTAAATAAAGAAAGCTAAAAAATTAGCTTTCTTTATTTTAAAAGTATTAATTCAATTTTTTAAGGTTAAATATAAACAATATATATCCACAGAAACACATAAAAATACAAACCCCAAGGGCGGCTTCTATAGATATGTCTGCTGCTTTTCCAAGAAATACATTTCCACCTGCTCCTACTAAATCTCCAAACATGGAAAATATGGATAACAAGGTGGCTCTATCAATATTATCTATATTTTTATTTTCAATATCCAATATTAGTGGTGATAGGATGGCATAACTCCCGCATATTAAAATTATAGATCCAACAGTTAATATTCCGTTAGATGTAAAAAGAAGCACCACGCAACCAGCTGTTATAAGCATATATAAAAGTTTAATGCTTTTATTTTTTCCGAGTCTTTCGCTTAGCTTATACCCTCTAGCAGAACTCAATCTCACAAGCTGAACTATCACTCCGATTAACCCAAAGTATTTAATATCAATTCCGCTTTTTAAGTACTGAGATTGATTTAAAAATACACTTACCGCTTGAACTACTTCCCCTATTAAGGCGGCAGAAACCACTAAAATTATGATATTTTTCTTTTTTAAAGCTTTTGATAAACTTTCTTTAAACTTTGGTTTAGTTTCATGTTTAACTTCAACATCTTTTATAAATAAAGTTAAAAGAAATGCTAATCCATAAGGTATCATGGTCCAAAAAGCTGTACTATCAATAGATTTCCTTATAAGAAATGGTGATAAAAGTGAAGCAATTAAATACCCTGCTGTTGATGAAGCGTTATATCTTCCAAATACTTTTTCCCCCTCTTCTTCCTTTATGGAAGAATAAATAAGTGCGGAATCACATCCAGAAACACCAGACAAGGCTAAAGCCAAAAGTACTCTTTCAAATAAAAACATTTCAAAAGAATAGGCATTATAAAAAACTACTTTACTTAAAAGATAGACTAGATTTGAGATGATTAAGGTCTTTTTGTAACCAAACCTATCTGCAAACCAGCCCCAAGGAATCTCAAAAATAATAACTAAAATCCATGATATAGATTCTATTAAAAATATATTAGACAAGGACAAATTCCTATTTTCCCTGTAAAGCACAGCCACAGGTCCATAGAAAACAAACCCTTGCAAAAATATAATCCCGTACATAAGATAAATGTTTAACCTTTTATTCAATTTTAACGCACCTCCAAAATTACACGACAAAAAGACCTTTTATAAAAAGGCTTAAAAAAACAATTGTAATTCTTTGGTACATTAAATCGGTCTAAACATTCTCTTATCTCCTCTTCATTTTATTATACATTTATAATATCACATTAGTCTTAAAATCTGTATAGTATCTTTTAGGATACTTACCATTAGAAATACTAGTACTTGTTTATAGAAATCCACATGATTATAATAATCTATATCAAGTTTTTACTTGAGCAAATATATTATATTGATTGGAGATTTTATTTATGAAAACTATTGAAGCAATTGCCCTTCGTCAATCCACTAGAAGTTATAAACCAGAACAAATCAGTGAAGATGAATTACAAACTCTACTTACTGCTGGATATGCTGCACCAGTTGGAATGGGGGCTTATGACTCTCTTAACTTAACAGTTGTTCAAAAACCAGATTTATTAGCTAAGGTTACTGAAGCTGCTGCTTCACTTTTTGGTAATCCAAAGGCTAACCCACTATATGGCGCTCCAACATTAATTATTGTATCCTCAACAGTTAATGAAAAAGCACCAAGTATTGGCCTTGCAAATGGATCATGTATAGTTGAAAATATGAGTTTAGCTGGTACAGATTTAGGATTAGGAAGCGTATACTTAATGGGAGCTGTAATGGCTGTAAACACCAATGAAGAACTTTTAAAAGAACTAGCTTTACCAGAAGGTTTTCTTCCTGTTTGTGCTTTAGCAGTAGGATATCCAACTAAACCTCTTGAAGAAAAAGCTAATAAACATCATATAAAAACTAATATAATCAAATAATAAAAAAATCCCTCTGAGTTTTTTCTCTGAGGGATTTAAATATTTCTTATTAATTTTTAGTAGTTGTACTTTTATCATTATCTACAGGATAATTACGAACTACAAAAATCTCTACTCTTCTATTTTTAGTTCTTCCATCTTCAGTTGAATTATCATACTTAGGCTTATATTCTCCATAAGCTCTTGTAGACATATGTGATGGGTTTAAACCACCTACACCTACCATATAATTAAGTACATTTATAGCACGTGAAGAGCTTAAGTCTAAATTGGAATCATATTTACTATTTTTTATAGGAACATTATCAGTATGACCCACAATCTCAATTTCATTATCAAGTGTCTTAAGAGACTTTGCAACTTGATTAAGTAATGGTTCCACATCTTTAAGTATAGAGGCATCTCCTGAATTAAACAATACAGCATCTTGTATTATTATATTTAATCCTTCACTATTGAGGTCAACCTTAACCTTATCTCCATATCCACTTGAGGATATTTCTTTTTCTATCATTGCCTTAACATCATTCATTTGGTTTTCTTCCTTGGTTTCATTAGTAACCACCTCTTCTACAGAAACCTTATCTCCGCTACCTTCCATTACTCCATTTCCACCACCAAGAACTGAATTAAACCCTTGGCTTACACTCTTTAATTTATCTTGATCTATCTTGCTCATAGCAAACATAACTATAAATAAAGCAAGTAAAAGTGTTAGCATGTCTGAATAAGGAATAAGCCATGTTTCATCTACGTGGTCTTCTTCATGATGTTTTTTCTTAGCCATCCCTATTCTCCTTTATTTTGATTTTCGTATCTCTCTCTATCCTTAGGTTCAAGCATACCAGAAAGCTTTGTTTCAATGCTCTTAGGATTGTCCCCTGATTGAATAGATAAAATTCCTTCAAGTATTATGTACATTTTCTTAACTTCATCAGCTGATTTTCTTTTAAGTCTAGTTGCAAATGGATGGAAAATAACATATCCAAAGAAGATACCATAAAGTGTTGCAACGAAAGCTGCTGCAATCATATGGGCAAGCTTCTCTGTATCATTTAAGTTTGCAAGAGCACCTATAAGTCCAATAACTGCTCCCAAAACTCCAAGTGTTGGTGCAGAACCTCCCGCAGTTGTAAAAACAGAAGCACCTACACGATGTCTTTCTTCTAAAGAATCAATTTCAATTTCCAAAACTTCTTTTATGTAGTCAGGGTCTATACCATCAACTACCATTCCTAATCCTTTTTTCAAAAACTTATTGTCCATCTTTTCTATTTCTTGTTCTAAGGATAATAATCCATTTTTTCTAGTAGCCTGAGCCATGGTAACTATTTGACTAACTATTTCTATTGGATCTTCTCCTTGTTTATCACTAAATAAGGCTCCAAATATTTTAGGTATTTTAAGAAAATCCTTTTTAGGAAAAGAGTTCATTACCGCTGCAAATGTACCAACAAGAATTATTATTGCTGCCGCTGGATTTAATAATACTGCAACATCGGCTCCTTTTACAATCATTCCTACAACTATTGCTAAAAGTCCTGTAATAACACCTATAATTAAAAATATATCCATATTATCCCCCTGAATTGCTATTATAACTTACAAAATTAAACTAATTATATTATAACATTCCTATTTTAAATCAAAAAATCCTTTATCTAATGTATTTTTGTCTAAAAATGCTTATAAAATCTTAATTATATCCTTATAGCTCAACCATAGTACATTATTTGTTCTATTGTTATAACCAAATTAAAAAATACAACATAAAACTAATCCCATTCCTAACTTCAGTTGACAAAAATTTCTCTATCTATAGTTTTGGATAAGTTTTTCTAATTCTTCTTTCGCATAAGCCCTTAGTTCTAAAGGTGAAAGCACCTCTCCATAACCTATAAGTCCTAATATATAGTCCTTGGCATAATCATATTTATAAAGATTTATGGTAGCTTTTATATACTCTCCCTCTTCTTCAACTTTATAAACTTCAAAGTTCTTTAAAACATCATCATTGATTTTTTTTATCTTAATAACAACTGGATATTTTTCAACTTCAGAGCGGCTTTTTACAAACTCTTTACTACTTTTATTCCAATACTCTTCTAAAGAAAAGTTTCCTGGTAAAACAAAATCTTCTTCCAAAAGACTACATTCAAGTATCCTATCACATTTAAAAGTTCTTATTTCATTACTTTTTTCGCAATAACCTATGATGTACCAGTCCATCTGCTTTACAACTATTCCATAAGGTCTTATATCTCTGTTTGATGAACCTCCTTTTTTGTTTTCATAGCTAATGTTAATTTTCTTAAGCTTCCATATAGCTTCCATGAGAACATCAAGGACGTTTATCTTGTTAAAAATTCCCCACCACGGAGTATCATCAACGTAAAATCTTTTGGAAATATTGTTTATATCTTTATTGATTTCAGGTGTTAGGACTTTTTTTATTTTTAAAAGAGCATTATTAACCTTCATTGCCATATCACTTTGCTTATCTGGTTTTATTCCCATACCATTTAGATATAGGTTTATAAGCTCAGAAGCCTCAAAATTCTTTATACCAACAGTATACCCTTCCACAAAATGAATTCCTCCGTTAGGTCCAGTATCCGTTGTTAATGGAATCCCAGCTTCACATAGGGAATCAATATCTCTATATATGGTTCTAACTGATGTTTCTAACTTATCTGCAAGTTCTTTAGCTTTTATTTTTCCCTTTGCTTCCACTAAAAGTAGTATTGAAATCAGTCTATGTAATCTCATGGTACATCACCTCATATTTTAAGGTAAATTATAAATTCATGACAACAAGATGTCAACAATATCTTGTTATACTTATCATATCAGAAGTTGAAAGGGGAACTATTTATGAAAATAGGTATTTTAGGAACAGGTTTTGGAGCTTATCATGCTCAAATTTACAGTAAACTAAAAAACATAGATTCAATTATAATATGGGGAAGAGATGAGGTGAAACTTAGAAATATAAAAAATGATATAAATATCAAGACAACAACAAACATCAATGATATTCTTGATGACCCTGATATCTCATTAATAGATATATGTATTCCAAGTTCATTACATAAAAACTATACTATAGAAGCTTTAAAAAATGGAAAACATGTATTTTGTGAAACACCTGTAGCATTAACTCTTGAAGATGCTATTTTGATGGAACAAGCTTCTAAAAAGTATAACAAAAAAATCTTTGTAGATATGTTTATAAAGTTTGATGGGCCTTATGATATTCTTTATAAGCTTGTAAAAGAAAAAAAGTATGGAGAATTAAAAGCTCTACATTTAAAAAGAAAAACTCCTCCTTTATGGGGTTTTTTAGGTTTAGATGAAATCACAACAAAATTGATGTTACATGAATTTGATTTTGTTACTTGGTTATTAGGCCCATCAGATGATATCATATCAACTGCAGCTCAAAAAGATAAAGACAAGGCCCATGTAGAAACTATCATGAACTATGAAAACTCCTTTGTTGAAATTCAATGTTCTTCCATGATGCCAGAATATCATCCTTTTACAACTGCCTATGAAGCTGTATTTGAAAATGGAACCTTAGAATATTTAGAAAACGGATATTATAATAGAACAGAAAAGTCTTTAAAGCTATTCACTGATGAATGTCAGCAAGAAATCGAACTTTCTGAAGTTGATTGTTATGAAAGTGCAATCAAACATATCCTTGAATGTTTAGAAAAAGATGTACCAAGTAAGCTAAGTATTGATGAGGCTATAATTTCTTTAGAAACAGCACTTAAAGTTAAAGAAATCATATCATAATTCTGATAGGCCTTTACTTAAGAATTAGGCCCATCACACTAACTTATTTAATAAATTCTGTGATGGGCCTAATTACTTATTTACTTTTCTCTTTTATAAGTCCATTTTTATAGGCATATAAAAGCATGTTTAAATCACTTATCTGTTCATTAAGTTCCACTCCTATATCTGTATCTCTTACTCTTTGTCTTAGTTTAGCAGTTTCTAAAATAACTCTAGAGGATAATATATCCGTTTCTTCTTTGATAGCTTTTTCAGTAGATTCAAAAGGTTCATGAGAAACTAATAAAAGTCCAAAGGAGTTATATATCAAAGTGTAACCAGCTATTCCGGTCTTTTCTTGATAGCTTTTAGAAAAACCACCATCAATAACAAGAAGTTTTCCATTTGCCTTAATAGGGCTTTCCCCTTTTATTCCTTCAACTGGTACATGTCCATTTATGATGTGGTAGTTATCTCCTTTAAGCCCAAACTCAGCTGCAATATTATCACATAGAAATTCTTCATCTCTATATTTATAATAGTAGTTTTTCTCTTCTTTATGAGTTTTCTTATCCTTAAGAAAATATCTCTCAAAGGTAGCCATTTTATTTTTCCCAAACAAAGGAGAATTTTCTCCTATCCAAAGGTACCACATTATATCCATTCCATAGGATTTTCTTTCATTATCATCTTTATTAAAATATCCTTCTCTAGCTAGGGTATCAAACTTATCTAATAGATCTTTTCCCTTGTATACTCCACCATCTATTTCAACAGCCTTAAAATCTCCTTCTTCATCTAAAGGTATACATCCATGATACAACAGATTACAGTTGAATTTTAAATACATACTACCTTTAGCAAACAAAAATCTTATATGCCTATTTAGTTTCTCACTATTTATAAAAGAATGTGTAAGTTTATTTATAAGTTCCTCTTCCTCAAGAGTAAGTTTATAAGGGTTGTCCTTATCTATAGTTGGAAAAAAGCCATCTACAAGCTCATATTCCTCTCCCTCAAGTTCAAGTTTACCATTAGAGAAATTAATATTATTAAGAATAAGCCTATCTTCCATCTTAAATTCTTTTCTTCTTTCTATTATTTCTCCTTCTAGTTTAAACTGGATTACACTTATAGCTTTATGCATCTTTGAGATAAGTACTGCTTCTTTATTGCTATATTCCCTGCTGCATTCAAAGGTTGGTATAAATCTTTCGCATGGATCATCTTTGTAATATTCAATTGCAAAGGTAGCAAGTGGCAGTAGGTTAATTCCATAACCATCTTCTAAAGTACCTAGATTCGCATATTTCGCTGATACTCTAAGTACATTTGCAACACATGCCCTAGAGCCTGAAGCTGCCCCCATCCATAAAATATCATGGTTTCCCCATTGAATATCAACAGAATGATATTTCTCTAAGGTATCTAATATGATATCAGCTCCTGGTCCTCTATCAAAAATATCTCCTATTATATGTAGCCTGTCTATAACAAGCCTTTGTATTAGATTAGAAAGTGCTATGATAAAATCCCTAGCCTTATCTATATCTATTATAGTTTTTATGATTTCTTTATAATAAGCATCTTTATCTTCTTTATTTTGATGTTCATGTAAAAGCTCTTCTATTATATATGAAAACTCTTTAGGAAGTGCTTTTCTAACTTTAGAACGGGTATACTTTAAAGATACTGTTCTACATAGTTCAATTAATCTATATAGAGTTATTCTGTACCAATCATCAACATTTTCTTCTTGCTCTAATATAATATCTAGTTTCTGCTCAGGATAGTATATTAAAGTTGCCAAGCTTCTTTTATCACTTTCCCTTAAGGTTTCTCCAAATATATCATCTAGCTTTCTCTTTATTACCCCTGAAGCGTTTTTTAATATATGCTTCAAAGCCTCATTTTCTCCATGAACATCTGTAATAAAATGTTCTGTTCCTTTAGGTAGGTTTAAAATAGCCTTTAAGTTAATTATTTCGGTGCTTGCTGCATTTATTGTTGGGTATTGTTCTGCTAATAAGTTCAGATATCTTATATTTTTTATTACATCTTCTTTATTTATCTGCAATTCCTTATTCACAAAATCACTCCTAATTCACAATTAGTATATCACATATACATTTATGCTATATTATTAAAGTTTAATAACAATATCTTACTACTTTTAATCTTTGAAAACAACATTTACTGGAAATTGTAACTTTTTATTTACCTGCTCTTTATTTTCATGATAGTTATCAATTTTCATGAACCATCTTAATCAAACTTTACTTTATATGTTAAAATGGTATTATACTTATTAGATATTAAAAGGAGTTGTTTTATATGCAAGATTTTAATTTTTACACACCTACCCAAGTTGTTTTTGGCAAAAAAGGCGAAGATAAAGTAGGAGAACTAATTAACGCCCTAAACTGTAAAAAAGTATTAGTTCACTTTGGAGGAAATAGTGCCAAGAAATCTGGTTTATTAGATAGAGTTTTTGATTCTTTGACCCAATCAGGAATCGATTACGTAAGTCTTGGAGGAGTAGTTCCAAATCCTAGACTTTCTAAGGTTTATGAAGGTATAGAACTTTGCAGAAAAGAAAATGTTGATTTTATTTTAGCTATTGGCGGAGGAAGTGTTATAGACTCTGCTAAAGCAATTGGTTATGGTATGGCAAATGATTGTGACGTGTGGGATTTTTATATGAAAAAAGCTGTTCCAACAGGCTGCCTACCTATAGGAACTATACTTACTTTGTCTGCTGCAGGTAGTGAAATGAGTAATTCTTCTGTAATAACTAATGAAGAAGGATGGCTTAAGAGAGGCTGCAACTCAGACTACTGTCGCCCAAAATTTGCAATAATGAATCCTGAGTTAACATATACTCTTCCACCATATCAAACAGCTAGTGGTGCTACAGATATTCTTATGCATACCATGGAACGTTACTTTACTCAAGGTGGAACTATGGAACTTACTGATGGTATAAGTGAAGCTCTTATGAGAACGGTAATTAATAATTCTAAAATCCTTATGAAAGATCCAACTAACTATGAAGCACGTGCAGAGGTTATGTGGGCTGGAAGTCTTTCACATAATGGGTTAACAGGCTGCGGATCTATAGGTGATTGGGCTTGCCATCAATTAGAACATGAACTTGGGGGAATGTTTGACGTAGCTCATGGTGCCGGACTAGCGGCTGTTTGGGGAAGCTGGGCAAGATATGTTTATAAATATAATGTAGCTCGTTTTGCTCAATTTGCTGTAAATGTTCTTGGGGTTCCTAATGATTTCTCTAACCAAGAAAAGACAGCTTTAGCTGGTATTGAAGCTATGGAAGCCTATTATCATTCCATAAATATGCCTACTTCCATAAGTGAACTTGGTGTTGAAATCTGTGAAGATGAAATGGAAGAGCTCGCTTATAAATGCAGTTTCCAAAACACTAGAACTGTTGGCGGTGTAAAAGCCTTAAATACTGAAGATATGATAGAAATCTATAAAATGGCTAGATAGTTAAAAATACAGTTGATAGTTAAGAGAGAATAGTTAATAGTGGTTGTTGAAATTCCTATGAGGAATTTCTAATTAATTTATAGTTTTTTTGCTTAAGCAAAAAAGTTTCCTTCACTATTAACTATTCATTATTAACTTATATACACTCTCCAATTGATTCTTCTAAAACATCCATCCCATATTTAACCTGTTCATCTGTCATAACTAATGGCGGTAAAAATCGAATTACATTTCCTAAAATTCCTGCATTTAAAAATATAACTCCTTTTTTATAACACTTTCCGATTATTTCTTTTACTAAAGCTGATGCTGGTTCTTTTGTTTCTTTATCTTTTACAAGTTCTATTGCCATCATGGAACCAAGTCCTCTAACATCACCAATTACATCGTATTTCTCTCTCATGGCACTTAACCTTTGGTGCATATATTCTCCAAGTTTTTGTGACTTTTCACATAGGTTTTCTTTTTCTATTTTTTCTATAACCTTAAGTGCAGCTATACACCCAAGAGGACTTCCGGAATAAGTTCCTCCTATGCCTCCAACACAAGCGGAATCCATTATCTCCTTCTTTCCCACTACTGCACTTAAAGGAATTCCTGCTGCAATGGATTTAGATAAAGTTATTAAATCTGGTTCTATTCCATAATGTTCATAGGCAAACATTTTTCCTGTTCTTCCAAAACCAGCTTGAATTTCATCTACTATAAATACTATATTATTTTCATTACAGATTTTTTGAAGTTCCTTCATGTATCTTGCTTGTGGAACTACAAAACCACCTTCACCTTGCAATGGTTCAACTATAAGGCAAGCTATCATATCCGGAGAAAGTGTTGTTTTTAGCATACTTTTTAAGCTATCTATACATTCATCAACATAAGCTTCTTCTGAAACCCCAAATTGTGCTCTATAAGCATAAGGAAACTCAAACTTATAAGTTTCTGGTGCAAATGGACCAAATCCATTTTTATATGGCTTGTATTTACTTGTTATAGACATAGTCATGTTGGTACGTCCATGGAAAGAACCTGTAGCTGATAATATTCCAGTTTTCTTAGTGTAGGTTCTAGCAAGTTTTATTGCATTTTCTACTGCCTCTGCGCCACTATTTGCAAACATTACCTTCTTCTCATAATCACCAACTGTTATTTCAGTTAATTTCTTTGCCAAAGCTCCATAAGATTCATAAGTTACTACATTGTAGCCTGGGTGTATATATTTCTCTATTTGCTCTTTTAAAGCATCAACTACTTCTTCATCACAATGTCCAACATTTTGAACCCCAATAGCAGCTGCAAAATCTAAAAATACATTTCCATCAACATCTTTAATTAAGGCTCCTTTTGCTTCTTCAATAGCTATATCCGTGGATACAGATACCCCATCTGCTACATACTTTTTTCTCTCCTCCAAGATCTCCTTTGATTTAGGTCCTGGTATTTCGGTTACTAATTTTACGTTTAATTCCTCTATCATAAATAAGTCCTCCTAACAATGATAATCAAAAAAATTAGGAGCCCATGTTAGCTAACATGAAGACTCCCTTGTCCCTAATGGTTCAATTTAACTTATATTTATCTGATGTCTAGCCACTGTAACTCTCCCCTATTAAAATGGGAGATAACAGGGGCACGACCCTAGATAAGTTCAACTAACCTTCAGTGGGAGATTAAAACTCCCTCTGAAGCTAAGTTTCACTTATATTCTAATACTTTCACTTTCATATTTCTATGTCCAAGTCCCATAAGCTTTTTGTCTATATTGACTAAAACATCTTGCCTATATTTAATGCTATTCTCACTTTCATACAATCATTAAAGTTGTGCAAATCACAATTTAATAATTCTTCTATTTTTTTAATCTTATACTTAAGAGTATTTCTATGCAGAAATAACTTCTCTGCAGTAACTGTTATATTACAATTTTCATTTAAATAAGTATCTAATATCTCAATTAAATCTTTATCTTTGTTATCTTTACTGCTGATTGCTCCCAGGGTATCTCTAAAGTAATTTTCTAAAACATGTTTGTTTTTAATATTAAATAAAAGAGAATAAACTCCCGCATCTTTATATTTTATTATAGTATTATTAAGTCCTTCACATTTTAAACTATCAATAGCTATCTCAGCTTCATTTAATGACTGCTTCATCATTTTTAAATCCTTATATTGATTCCCAATACCTACACTTACAGTAATTCCATCAATACGTTTGTGAATTAACTGCTGAATTTCTATTAAAGCTTTCTCAACTCTTTTCATAAAGTTTTCTTCTGACTTTGCAAAAAAGATAACAGAATCATCCTTATCTATTATTGGAACCTTTAATGCGTGTTTTTCTAATACATCTTGTACTAATTTTCTGAAAGTTACTTTAAGTTTAGATATACTAACTTCATCATCTAAATCTTTTAACTTCAAATACTTTTCAAATCCATCTATATCTATGACACATATACAACATTCCCCAGATAAATTGTACCCAAAATAGGCCGCCTTTTGTATAGCATCTCCTTCTAATTCTCCATCTCCAAAAAGTATATTGCTTAAAAAGTGAGTAAGAGAATTTTCTTCTATACGAGACAGAACAATTGCGTTACTTATTTCTCTTGAAACCTCAACTAGCTTTACCTCCCAAGGAAGTTCAAACAAAGGCATTCCTAGTTTATTTGCAAGTTCAATAGCTTCACTTGGCACAGTTTTTATATAAGGTCCAACATTTACTACAAGTCCTGCTCCATTTCTTTCATCAATACCTTTTATAAATTCTAATAACATCTCAGTATTATCCTTAATACCAACCCCAGTTATAAAGATAATTTCTCCCCCTTGAAGCCACTTAATTCCTTCTAATGGGTTTTCAAAACATTCCGCTACATATATCCATTCTACACACTTCTCAAGTCCAGTTTCCCCTCCAACAATTTGAAGAGTTTTTAATGAATCTAATTTAAGTATATCTCTCACAGAAATTGACACAACATCCACCCTATTTCATAATTTATTTTAAGAAATCACCATTTACTTATACTATTTTTATCACATATCTTTATATAAAAATACCCTTTTAGGTAATTTCTTTAATAAATTTAGTTGAATTTTTGCATCTTTTTTTCTAATAATTTAACTAATTGAGAAAGAGGTAAACTTAATATAAGGTATGCTATTGCTAAAAGTGTATAGGACTCGATAGTTAAGAAGGATTGTGATGCATAACTTTGAGTTCGTAGAAGTAGTTCACTAACTGCAACATAAGCTAAAAGTGATGTATCCTTTAACATCATAACCAAATAATTACCGAATACAGGAACCACATTTCTAAGTGCTTGAGGAATTATTATTCTTACTAATAACTGTGTGTTAGTAAGCCCAAGTGCTAAAGCTGCCTCAGTTTGTCCAATCTCTATTGCAAGAATTGAAGATCTTATTACTTCTGATATATAACATCCATAGTTTATTCCAAGCCCTAAAATTCCTGCAGTTAATGAGCTTATTCTAAACTGATATCCAGGATTCCAAAACTGTACAATCATTGATATCAATAAAGGTACAACATAATACATATATACTAGTTGTACTAAAAGCGGTGTTCCTCTTATAAACTCCAAAACCACAGTTAAAATTCCTCTTAATATCTTAAACTTACTTATACGCCCAATTGCTATAAATAATCCTAATATCATTGCCAGTAAAAAACCAAATATAGTCGCCTGCAACACAATCCATAAACCATCAATTAATGAAGGCACTAAATACTTAAATGCAGTATAAAAATCTAAGTTAGCTAAAATATCCATATAAGTTACCTCCTCTTTCTAAAAAAGAATCCAAAAGGATTCTTTTTACTATTTACTCTGACCATCTTCTACTGAAACAAAATAATCTTTATTCATTCCATACTTCTCAAGTAGTTTAAGTACTGTTCCATCTTTCTTCATCTCATCAAGCTTTTCATTAACTGCATCCGCTAAACTTGTATCAGCTTTTCTAACAGCAGCTGCTACCATTCCTGAAGCTTCTGCTTCATATGGGGATAAGATTTTCAAACTAAGACTGCTGTCTTGTGATAGTGTGTACCCCGCAACCATACCATCTGTTATACATGCATCTATTTTTCCAGTGTTAACTGCTAACATAAGCTCAGATTGACTACCAAACACCTTGACTTCTTTTACTTGACCTGCTTGTTGCCATTTTTGAGCTGTTTCTAAGAAAGCCGTTCCCTTTTGTCCACCTAAAACTAAGTTTTTCAAATCATCTTTACTAGTTATTTTAGAATCCTTAGGAATAACTATAGCCTCCCCTTCTTTGTACCATATGTTCGTAAACAAGGCTAATTTCTTACGTTCTTCCTTAACATACATTCCGTCTGTTACCATATCAACAGAGTTATTATTTAACTCAACTAAAAGATTTTCAAAAGGTATCTGTTTCATTTCTACTTTATTAATTCCAAGTCTTTTTGCAATTTCTTTAATTATTTCAGCATCAATACCACTAAACTCATTTGTCTTTGCATCAATAAAAGCAAATGGTGCATCATTTGAAGATGCTACTGTAAGAACCCCTTTTTCTTTTATTGTAGCTAGGGTATCCTTTTTCCCACCACTTGCTTCCGTGGACTTTCCACCACATCCTGTCATTACTGAAACTGAACTTATTAACGCAAGAATAACTAATAATTTTTTATATCCCCTTTTCATATACATTCCCCTTTTTATATTTATTTTTAAAGCCTAAGCTTCTAAAGCAAAATCACTTAATACTCTTGATAAAAACTCTTTGGTTCTTTTGTGTTTTGGTTCTGTGAACATATCTTTTGGTTTTCCTTCCTCAACTATATATCCTTTTTCCATGAAAATAACCCTATCTGATACATCTCTTGCAAAACCCATTTCGTGAGTCACAACCACCATTGTCATTCCATCTTTAGCTAATCTTTTCATAACATCCAATACATCTCCAACAAGTTCTGGATCTAAAGCAGAAGTTGGTTCATCAAATAAAAGCATCTTAGGCTCCATTGCAAGTGCTCTAGCTATTGCAACCCTCTGCTGTTGCCCCCCTGATAAAGTTTTAGGATATGCTTCTGCTTTATCCTTTAACCCTACTCTCTCTAAAAGTTCAAGGGCATACTCTCTTGCTTCTTTCTTACTTTTTCTTTTTGTGAGAACTGGTGCAAGCATAACATTTTCTAAAACTGTGTATAAAGGAAATAGATTAAATCTCTGAAACACCATCCCAACCTCTTCTCTAAGATCTCTGCTGTCTATGCCACTATCAAGCACATTATTTCCATCATAATATAACTTTCCGCTAGTAGGTATTTCAAGCAGATTAAGACATCTTAAAAGTGTGCTTTTCCCTGATCCAGATGGTCCTATTATGCACACAACTTCACCTTCTTGTATGTCCAAGCTTATATCTTTTAAAACTTCTAACTCACCAAATCTTTTAGATAGTCCTAAAATTTTATACATACTTATCTCTCCTTCCAAATAAAATAAAAAAGGCACACTGACCTATTAATTTCAGTGCACCTTTGCATTTAAAATTTACTTATATCTCTTTAACTAATCCTCTTCTCTTTCAATAGAAGTATATTATCACATTTACAATCTCTAAGTCTATTTACTTTACTGACAATATTTTAGTGCAGTATGAACAATATATTTTTAAAATTTGTTTAAAGTGCACTATAATAAACTTCTTTAATTTCTTCTAAAGTAAATTCTTTAGGATGATTTAGTATACTTGGTTTTGAAACCTTCATGCAATTATCTGCCATCCATGTAACGTCTTCCTTTTTAACTCCAAGCTCACCTAAAGTAACCTTAAGATTAAGATCTTCTAAAAGCTTATTTATAAGCTTAGAACATTCACTAGCATGACTTCCCCCTAATAACTTTGCTATATCACCATACTTCTCCTCATCACTTTCCCATGACTTTTGAGCTATAACAGGTGTTAAAGCCGCGAGTCCCTTTCCATGGACAACATCATAAAGCCCACTTACTGGATGTTCAAGTCCATGAGGAGCTACAACTCCTGCTATGCCAATTACCATTCCTCCTAAAGTACTTGCCAAAGTAACCTTTTCTAATGCATCTAAATCACTAGGATCATTATAAGCCTTCACTAAATTTTCAGAAAGTAGCTTCATTCCATAAAAAGCCTGTATACTTGCTAAAGGTTGACCAATCTTAGAAACATAAGCCTCCATGTTATGGCAAAGAGCATCAAACCCAACTGATGCAAGTATTGCTTTAGGCATAGTCATCATAAGCTCTGGATCTATAATTGAAGCTTTTGCAATAATAACATTAGTTCTAAGTGACTTTTTATCCTTGGTTTCTGGATTTGTAAGTACTGAAAAACTATTTCCTTCACTGCCTGTACCACATGTAGTTGGCACTAAAACTGTAGGTAAAGCTTCTGTTCCTTGTTTTATTCCAAAAATATATTCAGATATATCCCCAGGATTTTTCGCTGAGAAAGCTATGCTTTTAGCTGCATCCATAATACTTCCCCCACCAAGAGCTAAAATAACATCACAACCTGTTTCCTTTATTATATCTACTCCTTCATATACAGTAGTAGTTAATGGATTTTGTTCTACCTTATCAAAAATCTCATATTCAACTTTTTCTTTCTCTAATAAAGATATAGCTTTATCAAGTAAACCACTTTTTTTAGTACTGTTTCTCCCTGTTACGATAAGTGCTTTCTTACCGTACTTAGCTACCTCTATTCCAATCTCTGAACTTCTTCCTCTTCCAAACAGTAAATTTACAGGTAAATTATAATTAAAATTCATCATAAGACCTCCCAAACTTCATCCATAATATAAAAAAGTGCCTTTATTAATAAAATAAAGACACCTTTGTTTACACAATAATAGCATATCACTCTAAGTTATTCTATAAATCCTCTAAACAAGATTTTAGTGCAGTTTGAACAAATTAAACCCCATTGTTAACTAAAGACTTATTTCTTATAAGGAAAAAGCTTAATACAAATAACAAGGAACCTGTTCCTATAAGTAAATATTCTATCCTAATCATATCTGCTATAGGGCCAAAGACTAGCATTCCTAAAGGCATCATAGAACTAGATATCATTCCAAATACTCCAAAAACTCTTCCTAAATAATCTGGTTCCACTTTCTCTTGTAGTAAAACTGTAGAAGGTGTATTAAACATTGGCATCACTATTCCGAAGATCCCCATAAACATTAAGTATATATAAAAGCTTGGAACTATTCCAAGGGCTATGGTGCATCCTGCCGAAACAAAACTTGAAAAAGCCATAGAGTATACTCTATTTTTGAAGCCTCCCCATGAAGCCATAATGATTCCACCTAAAATCATACCTATTGAAAAAGTTATTTCTATAGCTGTTAATCTCCATACATCATTTCCAAAACTCCTAGTAACTTGAAGTGGAGTTAAAAAAGCTGCCGGAGTAAAAAGAAAGAAAAAAACTGCACAAAATATAAAGAAATTTCTTACATAATGATGCCCCTTTATATATGCAAGACCTTTGCGCATGTCTTCAAAATAGCTTAAATTAGAATTCTCTAATGCTTTTTTATGAGCCTCAACTCTTAAGAATATCACTAAAATAGAAATACCTATAAAGGCTGTAACTATATCAATAAAGAAAATAGTCACTATTGAAGCTTTAGTTAAAAGTGCTCCACTAATCATTGGGGATACAAGCATAATTATTGATTGTATACTTCCATTTGCTGCGTTTGCTTTTGTTAATTTATCTTCTGGCACTATTTGAGGAAGAAATGAACCAACCGCAGGTGTTTGAACCCCAGCACCTAATGCTCTAATAGACGCTACAACGAAAAGAATCCACATCTCTCTATATCCTGAAATAAATACTATAGCTAAAATAAGTGTAGATAATGCAATTGCGGAATCTGCTAGTATAATTAGTTTTTTACGATCATATCTATCTGCCCATACTCCTGCAAAAGGAGATAGAAAAAATGTAGGCAAAAATCCACATATAATGTATACAGTCATCATTACTCCAGATTGAGTATTCATAGTAACATACCACATGATAGCATATTGAACTAATGATGAACCAAAAAGCGATATTGTTTGGCTAGATAAAAAAAGTACTATGTCTTTTTTCCAGTTTCTATTCATATTAATTATTCGCTCCAATCATTTAAAATTTAGAAGTGAACTGTTGTTCTTATATTATATATAAGGATGGTTACTTTATCAAATATTTTTTAACTTTTTATGCACAAATTTCAAATAAAAAGAATGCTGCGAGTATTCACAACATTCTTTTTTTCTATAACTTAAATCTATATCCTGTTCCCCATAACGTCTCAATAAATTCTGGATTAGAAGGGTCTTTTTCAATCTTTTTTCTTATTCTTTGAATATGTACTGGTATAGTTGCAGTATCACCATAAAACTCATCTCCCCAGATTTTATCAAAGATATGCTCCTTGGTAAACACCACATTAGGATTTGAAGCTAAAAGTAATAAAACTGAATATTCCTTTGAAGTCATCTGAATTTCTTTTCCATAAACCAAAACTCTGTGAGATGAAGTATTTATCTCTAGTCCTCCATGACTTATTATTTCAGAAGAGTTTTTGTCATTTCCCTTAAGTCTTTCATATCTATTTATGTGAGATTTCACTCTAGCTGTAAGTTCAGCTGGGCTAAAAGGTTTTGTTAAATAATCATCTGCCCCAAAGTCAAGCCCTCTTATTTTATCTATATCCTCACTTTTTGCAGATACAACTATTATAGGAATCTCATACTTTTTTCTAACTTCTTTTATTATTTCATAACCATCTACATTTGGAAGCATTAAATCTACTATTATTAAGTCATATCTACCTTCTAAAGCTAGTTTAAGTCCCCTTGCTCCATCTGTAATAATTTCTGATTTATATCCATTAAGCTGAAGATAATCTCTTTCCATCTCAGCTATATTTATATCATCTTCAATAATTAAAATTTCTCTCATCTCTTACTCTCCTTCTTCTATGGGAAGTGTTATCGTAAAACAAGTTCCTTCATTTATTTTACTTTCAGCCTTTATACTTCCTCCATGAGCATCAACTAATTCCTTAGATATAGCTAAGCCTAAACCAGTGCTCATTAAGTCTTTAGTTCTAGCATAATCTATTCTATAAAATCTATCAAATATATATGGAAGTTTTTCTTCTAGAATTCCCTCTCCATTATCCTTTATATCAATATTTATAAAACCATCATTAACATATAGATCAACATCTATCTTAGTTTCTTTATTCGAATTATAGTTAACTCCATCTGTAGGAGCGTACTTCACTGCATTTCCAATAATATTTCTAAAAACCTGATGTATCCTCTTTCTGTCTATTTTAACTATTAGCTCTTCTGTTATTTTACTTTCATAATTAAAGTGTATATTTTTGTCTTCCAGTTCAAACTGAAATTCCTCCATTAAATCCCCCATAAAGTTTACTATATTTATTAATTCAAAGTTAAACTCTAACTTCTGCATATCAAGCTTTGAAAACAAAAATAAGTCATCTATAAGCTTATTCATATAACCGGCATTATTATATATTATCTGATTATATTTATTTATGGTTTCTTTAGGTAAATCTTCGGTATAGGCCATAGTTTCAATATATCCTTGAATAGATGTTATAGGTGTTTTTAAATCATGTGAAATATTGGCTATAAGAAGTTTCCTATTTTCCTCATACTCTTTTTTTAATTCTTCACCTTCTTTAAGCCTCTTAGCCATTTCATTAAAGGACTTTATAACCATATCAACTTCACTATTTTCCTCACAAGCAACATTAACTCCATAATTTCCTTTAGCTATCTCCACAACCCCCTCATTTAACTGTTGAAGAGGAATTAAAATTCTTTTCTCTACACTAGCTAAAAATAATATCTGACCAATTCCTCCTAGTAAAATTAATGACATATAGATAACTCCTATAGCATTAAATCCTATATATCTGAATAACACATAACATATAACTAAGTTAATTATTAAAAATAAAAATCTGGTGTACTTAACTTTAGAATAATACCACTGAAATCCCCTATTGTTTCTATGTATCCTTTCAAGCCTCTTCTTAAAATTCTTCTCTAGTCTATGCTTCTCCTCATGCCGTTCCCTTTTAGTTAGATAATCTTTTTTCGTAAGTTCCTCAACATCTTTTTGATATTCTCTAAACAACTCAAAAGAGTCTAAATTAGTTTTTACTTGTCTAATATCCTCTTCAGCATGATACTGTATATGCCTATTGACCTTTATCTCAAGAGATTTTTTCAAGTTTTTCAATTTTTTCTTCATTATATATGCTCCTAGATTTAATAGTATTAGCCTTATTTTACATCTAACTCTTAAACATATTTTAACGTATTTATAAAGAAAGTATAAAGTGAATTTCTATTTAAAAATTATTTATATTTGTTTATAAATTTTTTATAGCTCTTTTAATTGAAGTTTAAACATGTCCATTAATATAAACCTGTAAGAAAAATTCTAGGAGGAAAAATCTAATGGCAAATATTATTGAAGTAAAAAATTTCACAAAACAATTTGGAGAATTTAAAGCTGTAGACAATATATCTTTTGAGGTTGAAGAAGGAAGTATATTTGCATTCTTAGGACCAAACGGTGCTGGAAAAAGTACAACTATCAACACACTTTGTACCATAATAGATAAAACTGATGGTACATTAACCATAAATGGAAATGAGGTATCTAAGGAAAAAGGAAAGGTTAGACGTGATATTGGAATAGTATTTCAAGATTCAACTTTAGATAATAAACTAACTGTAGAAGAGAATTTAAAGTTTCATTGTGAATTTTACAATGTACCAAAGGACGACATTCAAAACAGAATAAGCTTTGTATTAAACTTAGTAGACCTTGAAGCTTGGAGAAAAGCTCCTATAAATAGCCTTTCTGGAGGTATGAAAAGAAGGGTAGAAATAGCAAGAGGCCTCGTTCATTACCCTAAAGTTTTATTTCTAGATGAACCTACTACAGGTCTTGACCCTCAAACAAGAGCAAACATCTGGGAATACATATACAAGCTTCAAAAACAAAAAAACATCACTATCTTCCTAACAACTCACTACATGGATGAAGCTGAAATATGTGACAAGGTGGCTATCATGGATCATGGTAAAATAGTTGCTTTTGATACACCTAATAATCTTAAAAAAGAACACACAGGACTTGTAACTAAAATAGGTGTATCAAAGGTATATGATTTTGTTGAGTATCTAAAAATGAACCATATAAAGTATAAACAGGAAGAAACCATGTTTACCCTATACTCAAATAACTTAAGGAAAATATTAGAACTAACATCTAACTTTAAAGATATAATCACAGATTTGGAAACTACTAAAGGTACACTTAACGATGTATTTTTAGCTATAACAGGAAAGGAGATAAGAGCATAATGCGTGGAATGACTGCTATTTTAAAAAGAAATCTAATAAACTTTACAAGGAACAAAACTCAACTTATATTCTCAATAGTTATGCCTTTATTTATGCTTTTTGTTTTCTCATTTGTTATGAAACCAACAACAGCTGATATCAGTCAGCCTATCAACTATTTGATATCAGGCATAATAATAATGTCAGTTTTTCAATCTTCTTTAAGTAACTCTACTAATATATTAGAAGATATATCAATGGGGTTCATGAAGGAAATCATAGTCTCACCTATAGAAAGATGGAAAATCTCTATTGGACAAGTACTATCATCAACTATCATAGCTGTTATTCAAGGTCTTTTGATTATCATAATTGCATTATTCATGGGCCTCACACTTGATGCACCTCAATTCATTCAAATGATAGCTGTGATGACCCTAGTAGGGATAACCTTCAGTTCCATGGGCTTATTCTTAGCTACCATTGCTAAGAAATCAACTACTTTCCAAGTTATGATTACTGCATTTACTTTACCATTAACCTTTTTATCAGGTGCCTATATACCAACAACCATTATGCCAAAAATCCTTAGACCTTTTGTATACATAAATCCATTAACCTACACAACATCTATATTCAGATATATAGCTTTAAAAATGAATGATCTATCAACAGCTGAACTTGTAAAAGAAGGAGTTTCTTTTGATATTCATGGTTTCATAGTTGGGCCCTTCACAGGAATATTAATCATAATCATCATGGGCCTTATCTTCTTCTCACTATGCGTATATAAATTCAATAAAGCAGACTTTTCAGATGTTAAGGTGTTTAACCCTGAAAGATAGTCATATATAAATATCAAAGACCCAAGTTCATGGAACTTGGGCCTATGTTTTTATGATGGGCCTCTTCATGGGCCTTTTATATTTTCTTATATTCTCACTATCTTAAACCACCAGTATATGAAACATTTAATGTTTCCTCTTAAAAAATAAATACATTAACCAAGCATCTCTTTAACTTCACTTTCTTTCTGAAATAATAGACATCCTCCATCATGTTCTCCCATAAGCATTCCTGTTTCATTAAGCTTTTTAAATAAAGGTGATTTTAATGCTGCTCTCAATGAATGATCCTTAAGGTTTATATCTGAATAAGGTGAAAATGGGCATGGTTCTGCTGAGCCATTAACATTTATATGAAAGAAACCTCTTCCAGCAGCTAAACATCCACCTGAATATTTCTCATCTCCTGGGAAGGATATAAATACTGTATCCTCATAACTTTCTCTTAGTTCCTGCTGTTTAATTTCTAATGTTTTACGTTCTAAATCAGTTGGAGCAAGATACTTGGTTTCCTCTATTACAGGAACATACTCAACAAAAACTACAGCTCTACAGCCTTTGTCATATAATTTTTGAAAAAATTTCTTACTAGTTACTGTATTTACATTCTCTGTAGTTACAGTAACAGAGGCTCCGTACAGAAGCCCAGCATCCTTTAAGGTATCCATTGCTTTCATTATAGTATTGTAAGTTCCAAACCCTCTTCTATTATCTGTCTGCTCCCTATCCCCTTCAATACTTATGATAGGTACAAGATTTCTATTTTTATCAAACAACTTTAAATTATCTTCTCTAAACAAAGTTCCATTTGTAAACACAGGGAAAATTATTTCCTTAATCTCAGCTGCCTTTTCTATAACATCTCTTCTCATTAAAGGCTCCCCACCAGCAAGTAATATAAATGAAACTCCCATTTCTTTTGCTTCTTTAAATAATTCTGCCCATCTTTCTGTACTCATTTGTTTATTTTCTAAGCCTTCACCACAAGATTTATTTTTTCTCGCATAACAACCCTTACAAAATAAATTACAGTTACTTGATATACTTGAAATTAAGAAAGCTGGTACATTTTCTCCTTTTTCTATAAAAGCTTCTCTTCTCTTTTTAGCCTCTTTACTTGCTAATGCATATTTAAGCACAAAAGCAGTTTCCTTTGGATTTTTAAGAGAGGCTTTAATTATCCCCTTAACTATGTTCTCTATACCATTACTAACATAATCAGATAAACTAAATTCACTACTCATTTTTATTCTCCCCTTATATAACCTTATTTAAGTTATTATAAATTAATTATACGACTTAAATATGACCTAGCTTCTTAAGTTTTTCTAAATCTTTTCATTTTAAAGCTATTTTAACATATAATTTTAACTATAATGATTTACCTTTTATAAAATTTATAATATACTATAAATATAAATATCATATCAATTGATATTCATTTTCATTATGTAAGATTGTAATTTGAGATTATATATATTATCACTTTAAAGGAGGACGATACATGAATAACGTTTTATTTGCTTTTGGACTAACACTTTTTGCTGGTTTATGTACCGGTATAGGAAGCGCCTTAGCTTTCTTTACTAAAAAGACAAATACAAAATTTTTATCTATAAGTCTTGGTTTTTCAGCTGGAGTTATGATTTATGTTTCTATGATTGAAATATTTTTTAAGGCCAAAGATGCTCTTGTAGCTGAACTAGGATTAAAGTCTGGTTCTTGGGCTACTGTTGGTGCATTTTTCGGGGGAATGTTTATAATAGCACTTATTGACAAGCTTATCCCAAGTGGAGAGAACCCTCATGAAGTTCATTCAGTTGAGGATATAAACGACAAAACCTCAGACCCCAAATTATTAAGAATGGGAATATTCACAGCTCTAGCTGTTGGTATTCATAACTTTCCAGAAGGGCTTGCAACCTTTATATCAGCTCTTCAACAGCCATCTATAGCTATACCAATAGCTGTAGCCATAGCAATTCATAATATTCCAGAAGGAATAGCTGTATCTGTTCCAGTATATTATGCAACAGGGGACAGAAAAAAAGCTTTCTTCTATTCATTCCTATCTGGACTTTCTGAACCTATAGGCGCATTGATTGGATATTTAGTATTAATGCCATTTATAAATGACTTTGTATTTGGAATAATTTTTGCAGGAGTTGCTGGAATAATGGTATTTATATCTTTAGATGAACTACTTCCTTCAGCACAAAAGTATGGTGAACATCATCTATCCATATACGGCTTAGTAGCTGGTATGGTAGTTATGGCAGTAAGTTTATTACTATTTATATAAGAAAAAGAACGTGTCCAGGTTTGAGTACACGTTCTTTCTTTTTATTTACTTAGATCAATCTCTATTTTATATCTATCATCAATTTCAGGTTCTGTAATCATAGGTATTGCAATCTTATATTTTTTATTTTTATCAACAGCTGGAAGCTTTATTGAAACAATTTTTTCTGCTTGATTCTCCATAACAGCTATATCCCCATCCTCTGCTCTTCTAGTATCTTTATAATCTTCATCTAGAATTATTGATTCATTGATATTTCTATAATTATAAGCCCCATTTCCTTCTAACTTAAAAGTTAGTTTTGTATACTCATCTGTAACTTCAATATTCTTTATTTTAACTGAATTATTATCACTAACCTTTATAGTTTGATTTACGAGACTTCCTATAGGTACAAACTCTCTATTTTTATCAATATTGTATACACTAATTACCTCATCTAGTGAATATCCTTTTCTCTTCTCATCTTTTGTTACAGGTCTACTTTTACTTATAATTTCCTGATGATCCTCACTTTTATTATTTGTGGTTTGTAATATTGTATATGAAGAATCATTAATCTCTTGTGGTTTAGTACCCCATACCTTAAATATTGGAACTACAGTTAAAGAATTAACATCTGACAGATCATCGAATATCTCTATCTTCCCTTCATATCTCTCAGTGCTAGACCATGTTCCTCCATTACTAATAGCAATTATTTTCTTATTTTCATCCATAACAATAAAGTTATAAATTCCATTTCTCTGACTAGCATTTTTACTATCATATTTTCCAGAATAATTTATGGTGTTTCCTAATGGACTTATGGTCATTTTATCAAGAGTTAATGTACTATTTGGTATTTTTATGTTTTTATCTAGGTTTATAACTTTAGAATTAGAAACATTATTCATTTTAGCCACATTAAATTTAAATTCCCAAAGACCAACTGTATTGCCAATTGAATGCATATTTAAATAAACATTAATATTATTATCTAAAGTGAGATCTGATACATTGGCTGTTATTACGCTCACAAGCTTTTTATCAGAGACTTTTTTATCACTATTTCTAAAATTTCCTACTTGCTTTCCATTAAGCACTATGTCAGGAGTCATATATCCTCGCTCTTCTTGAAGTCCGTCTCCTTCAATTGTTGATGTTATAACCAAGCTATTATCATCAATGGCTATCTCATCTATTGTAACCTTAATTCCATTATTTTCAACGGACTTATTAATTGATGTTGCAAATTTTTCATATGCCGATAGATTTCTTCCCATTCTATCATAATCTATAAGTTTAAATATTGACCCTACCCCTGGTATAGCTTGAACAATCTCAGGGTTATTAATTCCTACTATAACTACTAATGCTAAAGTTGCAGCTATTGCTCCTATCCTCTTATATATCTTCTTATGTTTTCTTCTTTTTTTCTCTTTTTTTCCTCTTTCAAATCCTTTTTTTACTGCTAAATCTATTCCTTCTGGTATCTTAATCATTTCTTTTATATTATTTAAATCATCCATTTTAAGCACCCTCCTTACTCATAAACACTCTTAATTTCTTAAGTGCGGCATTAAGATGTGTCTTTACAGTTCCTACTGGATATTCAAGGACTTCTGATATTTCTACTATAGTTAAATCCTGAAAATACTTTAGTATTATTACATTCTTATATTTATCTTCAAGCTTGTCTACATAGTTTATAATGTCTAATCGCTCTTCTAATTTTTGATTTTCATGATAATTTGCATCCTTTTTTACTACCTTTTCTATTTCAATAATTCTTTTCTCTTTTTTTATTACATCTAAAGCATTGTTTATCAAAATTCTTGTTATCCAAGTTTTAAAATACTTGGGCTCCTTCAATTTTTCTATAGATATATACGCTTTATAAATAGTTTCTTGAAGAACATCTAATGCATCCTCTTCATTTTTCACGTAACTATAGGCCGTCCTATAAAGATTCTCTTTAAAAGTATTTATTAAATACTCAAAGGATTCTTCATCTCCCTTAATTGCTCGTTTAACTCTATCATCTAAATTCATTATTATGCTCCTTAAACTCAAAACTCCTTCTACCTTTATATCGTAGCTACAACTATTAGACAAGTAATTTTTCAAAAAGGTTTTATTTATTTTAATCAAATTTCCATTTTAATCTCCATTATAAAAAAAGCAGCAAAATCACTCTAGATTTTACTGCCTTCTTATATACTTTCAAATTAATGTATGAAATTCATATCCTTCTCTTTTTAACTTATTTATGATTTCTGGTAGTGCCTCTGCTGTAGCTTCTTTTCCATATGTATCGTGCATTAAAACAACTAGATTACCATTTCTAGCAACCTTTGTTTTTGTTTCATTAAAAACATCTATGAGTCCGTCTTTACTTTTCGGTTTTCCTTCTGCATCTCCCACTATACAATTCCAATCAATGTAGGAATAACCTTTTTGAGCTAGAATTTTTTCCATCTCAGATAGCCCCTTCCATGAGTAGCTTCCTCCTGGAAAACGAATTACTCTCGTTCTATATTTTTCTCCTAATTCCCCTGCAATTAGATTATTAGTTTTTTCTATTTCATCTATAAATGTATTGATATCAATTTTACCACCAGGATATAGTTTTTTATAGTTATGAGAATATGTATGAGCACCTATTGCATTCCCTTCTATTACTATCCTTTTTAATATGTCTTTTGACTTATCTGATTTATTTAACTCATTTCCAACTATAAAAAAAGTACCATTAACTTTATTTTCCTGAAGTATGTCTAAAATTTTAGGAGTTACAGTTACTGATGGGCCATCATCAAAGGTAAGATATGCAACCTTTTTTTCCAAACTTTTAAAGTTTCCAGACTTTAGCATGTTCATTACAGCCATGCTATCTGATAATATACCCATATCTTGATATGCCGATTCTATACTTTCACTAATACCATCGGTGTACAATTCTTTAGAAAAATTAGTTATGATCTTTTCTTTAAGGTTAGTATAATTATAAATAAAAAATGCTACAGCTAAAATAATTATTCCATAAATCAATCCCTTAACTACAATTCTATTCTTTTTCTTTTGTCTAAATATATTTTCCATTTCCCCCTCCTTGTCTTTTATTTTCTTTTCATTATTTATTATGCTTTAAAAACCTATCATTATTTAGGTTTATTTATATTCCCTCAATTTTACAGAAAAAAGACAATCACTTTTTAAAATGATTGTCTTTTTCGATATTATTAAATTAAGAAGCTTGTCTAACTGCCTTAAGTTTCTCAATATTTTTTCTACCCTTTTGTGGTGTTTTTATTAAAGCAATTATAACTATTGATACTATACACATAATACCTACAACTATGAATGTTGCTTTAAATCCTCCCAATGCTGAGGCTATAACCGATCCTGATATTGCTCCTATTCCAAAACCTTGATATATTATTCCATAGTTCTTAGTTTGATTATCAAGGCCAAAGAATTCTCCTACTATTGGCGGGAACACTGTTATATTTCCACCAAAACAGAAAGCAATTCCTGCAACACAAGCAAAGAATATTCCAAAGTTTAATGGCACTAAACTTAAAACTAATACCGAAATTGCTGTTACTGTAAAAGTGAAGAATATTACCTTTAAGCCCCCAATTTTATCTGATAATGTTCCTAATATTATTCTTCCAGCCGTATTAAATATTGCAACCATTGCTACTGCATTTGCTGCTGTAGATGCTGATAGTCCTACCATGTCAACTCCTATATCTTTTGCAATTCCTATTAGATATAGCCCACTCATACAAGCTGTAAAAAACATTATAAATAATAAATAAGCTTCTTTAGTTCTAAGCATTTCTTTAACTGAAAAATTTCTTTCAGCTAAGTTATCACCAGTAGTTATTTTAGCTGGAGCATCTTTTAATAATTGTGCCCCCGTAACTATTAATACCATAGCAATTATCCCCCAAATTAGGAAAGTGCTAAGAGCTCCCTTTGAGTTTATGATGCTTCCATTTATATATTTAAATACTAAACTTCCTGTTCCATAGGCTCCAACAGAAAAGCCAGATATAAGTCCTTTTTTATTTGGAAACCACTTTATACAGTTAGATAGTGTAGTTATGTAAGCAGCTCCATCGGCAAATCCCACTATAATTCCTGCTGTAATATATAGCATTGAAATAGAGTTTATTCTAGATGTTAAAATAAGTCCTGTTCCTAATAGTATTCCACATATAGTTACTAATTTTTTTATTCCTAATTTCTCTTGAAGTTTACCTGCAAATAATGTTGCAAAAGCTAATGAGAAACTTGTAATTGAAAATGTCATAGACACCTTACTTAGTTCCCATCCAAACATATTAACAAGAGGCTGATTAAATAGGCTCCAAGTGTATATTGTTCCTAATCCCAACTGGGCAATTACAGTTCCTAATATTATTAGCCAAGATTTTTCCTTCCTCATTTTTAAGCATCCCCTTAATTCATTTTTATATCTCTTTTCACTTCAAATTATAGTTGAATTATTTTCTAATCTTACAAAAACGGAATGAGATGCATCAAAAACTACATTAAGTGCACTTATACCTTAATTTTGTGCATAACAAAAAAGTGGCTATCACCACTTCGCTATATAACCCAAAAAGGAAAGTCCTTTCGAACTTTCCTTAAAATAAGCATTTCTGTATTGTCTTGAGTTACTGTCATATTTCTTTAGATCATGATGAACTACGCGCAATACAGGCAGCCAAATCACTATTACTTCTTTCTAGATTCTATATGATATATAGAATTGCTAGCCACTTCTTATATTAATATATACAATTAAATCGAATTTTGTTACAATTTATATCCCCATTATCTCTTTAAATTCTTTTATATGACTTCTACTTACAGGTATTTCTTCTTCTATATCTTTTAATTTTAAGTTATAGGTATTATTAAACCAAGGTATTATTTCTTTTATCTTATTTAAGTTTACTATATATGATCTATGGCATTTAAAAAACTTATTTTTGGGTAAACCATTGTAGAATTCAGATATACTAGTATTAACTGAGTACTCTTCTTTTTTTGTATATACAAAGGTCACTCTTTCTTTTGCAACACAGTAATATATATCATCTAAATCGACCACTATTATCTTTTCATTTTTCCATAAGTTTATTTTATCTATTATACTGGTTGTTTTGTTGCTCTCTTTAGGTACACTATAACCTTCTTCTAATTTTCTTAGCATAGATATTATTCTACTTTCTGAATAAGGCTTTAATATATAGTCAAAGGCCTCAACTTCAAAAGCTTCTACTGCATGTTCCTTATATGCTGTTATAAATACTATCGCAGGCTTTTTCGAGAATTTACTCATATTTTGTGCAAGTAATACTCCATCTAAAGAAGGTATGTTTATGTCTAAAAATATTACATCTACTTCATTTTGCTGAATGAATTTAAGTACCTCTATTCCATCTTCAAGCTCATCTACCACTTCTATATTACTGTAATTTTTGATAAAGTATTTAAGCTCCTCTCTTGCCAAAAACTCATCCTCTACTATTATAGCTCTCATAGCCTTCCCCCTTGATGTAAAACTCTATTTTTGTACCTTTTTCTAATCTATTTATGATAAGTCCTTCTCCATAAATAAGTTTAAGTCTTAAATGAACATTATATAATCCTATCTTATTTTCTGGAACATTATCATTATAAACTTTATCTATTATATCCTCCTCTATCCCTAATCCACTGTCCTCAATAGATATTTTCACCTTGTTATCTTTATAGTTTTTTACACTAATTATAACTGTACCCTTTCCTCTATTTTTTAAAATACCATGAACTATAGCATTCTCTACTAATGGTTGTATTGATAGACTTGGGATTTTTATATTAACATCATCAATATCATAGACAATGTTTAATTTATCTCCAAACCTAGCTTTTTCTATTTCAATATAGTCTTTAACTTGGCTTAACTCTTTATTTATATCTATAAACTCATCTTTAAGTTCTAGGTTAAATCTTAGATAGTTCGATAGATTTATTATAAGTTCTCTAGCTTTATCTGGATTTATCCTAATAGATGAAGCTACAGCATTTAAGGCGTTAAATAAAAAGTGAGGATTTATCTGAGTTTGAAGTGCCTTTATTTCTGCCTTATTAGCCATTTCCTTAACCTGTTCTATTTTAGAAACTTCCATTAATGTAGATATTATCTGCGAAAGTCCTATTGCAAGAGTTTGAAGCGTATAAGTTATTTTATGATTCTTTGTATAATATATTTTTAAAGTTCCTATAACTTCATTTTTTTCTTCTAGTGGAATTACAATTGCAGACTTTAATATTCCGCTTTTATCTTGAAAATCGCTGTTTTTTATTATTATCTTTCCGCTTTTTATAGCTTCTCTAGTTGTATCTGTAATTATCTCATGCCCTATATTATAGAACTCTTCTCCAACACCAACATAAGCTAAAATATTATTTTTGTCAGTTATCCCTACAGCATCTGCATGTATATCCTCTTTTATTATTGTGCATATTTTACTCAAGGACTCGCTGTTTATATTTCTAAAGTAAGGTAAGGTTTTGTTAGCAATCTCCAAAGCAAGTTTAGCTTGTTTTGCTGCTATTTTCTCTTTGTCATCCTCTACGCTTTGTACCATGAGCACTATAAATCCCACACTTATCTGCCCAAAAATCATAGGGATTGCAATTTTTGATACTATATCAAGCCCTAAGGAAAATGGTTTGCTAAATACAAGTATCAGAAGCATGGTTATTGTTTCACTTAACATTCCTGCTCCTATACCAAACATCCACCTGTAATTTCTTTTAATCTTTTTATTTATATAGCCAGAAACTATACCCGCAACTATACTGCTTATAAGACATGGAAGTGAAGTTATTCCATGTATATCTATTAAGAACCTATGAACTCCAGACACTACCCCTGTTACTATTCCTATAACTGGACCAAAAATTATTCCTCCTGAAACTATGGTTATAGTTCTTACATTTACCAAGGAACCCTCAACATTTAGACCTGTATAATTTGCTAAAACAGCAAATAAGCTAAAAAGCGTACCTATAATAATGTAGTCTTTTTTCTCATAACTTTCTTTCAAGAAAATCTCTCTAAAACTTTGCAGTCTAGTTACTGCAAATATGCACACAAGTAAAAGTGCTGCTCTATCTACAAATTGAATTATTAAGTCATATATATAATACATATCCACTCATCTCCTATTAATTATCTTACATTATACTACAAGTTAGAGTAGACATTTCAATATGCTGAATTTTCAAAATAAAAAGCCTTAGTTTCCTAAGACTTTTAAAATGATACTATATCTTATCCTCTGCAATTGAATCTTCATGCTTACTAATCCATTCATAAGCATCTCTCTTTCCTGCGGTCAGTAGTAGATATAAAGCTTCTATAACAACCATAGCTGATACTCTAGAAAAGCTGAATTCGTCTAAAAACAATTTTTCTCTTGTGGCCGTGTTTATATGATATGTACTTTTATTAGCTAGCGGAGATTTTTCGTGATTAGTTATACTGATTGTTGTAGCTCCCTTTTCATTTGCAATATCCAATAAAGTTACAAGTTTTTTTGATGATCCAGAATTTGATATTGCAATTACTACATCGTTTTCTGTTAATGTGTAGGTGTAGGCAAGTTGAGTTTCCCATATGGTATTTACAACTGAAGATATTCCTAATTGATTAAATTTATAGGCTCCATCCATAGCTACAGGTATGGTATTTCCTACAGCAGTAAATTGAACTATTCTAGCATTTTTAATTATTTCTAAAATCTCTTTTATTATATCTCCATCCATCATTGATATGGTCTGTTTCAATTCTTCAATTTTATTTGCTAATATATTTTGAAGGGATTGCTCTATATTATTTGTATCTAAGTCATTAGATATATTAGTTTCCTCTAAACTTACCATTTCCTTTGCAATACTTATTTTAATATCGTGAAAACCTCTAAAATCACATTTTTTACAGAATCTTATTATAGTGGCTTCACTGACATTGCTTTTATTTGCTAACTCTGAAACGGTCATTTCAATAACCTTTTCGCTATTATTTATAACATAATCTGCAATCTTCTTTTCTGCTTCAAATAAATTTCCATAAACTGATAATATTTTATCTAAAACACTTTTATCTATATTTTTCAAGCCCTTATACTCCTTTACTTAATTTAATTGTAATAACTCATTATATATAAACTCATAATATTATAGTTATAAATTTCAGTCAATATAGTAATGCAAAAATAAAATTTTATTTTTCGCATATATAATTCTATAAATTTTAATTTTGTATGTTATAATTATATAAAATGTTATTTTTGAGGAGGTTTAATTGATGAGAAAATTTAATTGGGCTATTTTAGGCACGGGCGTTATAGCTAGAGAAATGGCAGCAGCTTTAAACGAAGTAAATGGTGAAATATATGCTGTATCAAATAGAAATATTGAGAAGGCTCAAGCATTTGCTAAAGAATTCAACATCTCTAAATTCTATACAGACAGTAATGAAATGATCAATGACCCTAATGTTGATATTCTATACATTGCTACACCTCATAATCTTCACTACGAATACTTATTAAAAGCTTTAAAGAGCGGGAAACATGTACTTTGTGAAAAAGCTATAACTGTAAATGCAAAACAATTAGATGAGGTAATTTCTATTGCTAAAGAAAAGAATCTAGTAGTGGCTGAAGCAATGACCCTATTCCATATGCCTTTATATAAGAAGTTAAAGGAAATTATTGATTCTGGGGCTATAGGTAAAGTAAAAATGGTTCAAGTCAATTTTGGCAGTTGCAAGGAATACGATGTTACTAATCGTTTCTTCAGTAAAGAATTAGCTGGTGGAGCTTTACTAGATATAGGTGTTTATGCTGTTTCTTTTGCAAGATATTTCTTAGAAAAGAAACCAAATGTAATTTTGACTACGGTTAAATATTTTGAAACAGGGGTAGATGAACAATCAGGAATTATTTTGAAAAATGATTGTGATCAAATGGCAGTAATATCTTTAACTATGAGGGCTAAACAACCTAAGCGTGGTGTTGTCGCAGGAGATCTTGGATATATAGAGGTAAATAATTATCCTCGTGGAGACAAAGCTACCATAACTTACACTGAAGATGGAAGAACAGAAGAAATTACTTTAGGAGAAACTTCAAAAGCTCTTAATTATGAAATTATTGATATGCAGGAATATATTGAAAATAAGACTGAAGAAGATCAACTTCAATTATCTTCTGATGTAACTCATATCTTAAATGATATAAGAAATCAATGGGGACTAGTTTATCCCTTCGAATAAACTCTAAAGTTTACATTTAATAAAATGATTATTATAATAATCATTTTAACTTTTTATTAATAGGAGGATTTTTTAAATGTATAAATGTTGTATTTTTGATTTAGATGGTACTTTAGTTGATTCTATAAAGGCAATCTCCTATACTTCTAATTTAACTTTATCTAAATATGGATTTGGTCCAATCTCTGAGGAGAAATATAAGATTTTTGTTGGAGATGGTTATAAAAAGTTGATTGAAAGAGCACTTATCTATTCTGGAGATAAAGATTTAATTAATTATGAAGATGCTCTTAAAACTTATACAGAGTATTTTGAAATTCATTGTATGCATGAGGTTAAACCCTATGATGGAATCAAGGACATGCTTCATGACTTAAAAGAAAAAGGGATAAAGATAGCTGTACTATCAAACAAACCACATGAAAGAACTCTCGATAATATATATGGGGTTTTTGGTGAGGATTACTTTGATATGGTATCTGGTGAAAAAGAAGGGGTTAGAAGAAAACCCGATCCAATTGGTGCCATTATTACAGCTGAAACTTTAGGTATATCCCCTAAAGAATGCTTATACATAGGTGATACCAGTACTGATATGGAAACTGGAATAAAGGCTGGCATGGATACTATTGGGGTTACTTGGGGATTTAGAACACGTGAAGAGCTTGAAAGTTATTCACCAAAATTTGTTATAGATCATCCTAGTGAAATCACAAAAATAGTTTCTCTTTAAATGCTTTAAAGCCATTGCATCTCTGCAATGGCTCTATTTTATTCTTCTAATGCATCTGTATAAATTACGACTGCATCTCTTAAGAATTTTGCAAGACCTGGTTTATTTTTATCATAATAAGCTGTAAAACGCTCATCATCTACATACATTTGAGCTACACCTGCATGAGCTTCTTTTGAATATCTGTTCCATGCAGTGGTAATCCATTTACGATGTAGTTTAGCTACCTCTTGGGCAAGCTCTCCTGCTGGATCTCCAGTTTCAAAAGCCTCTTCAAGCTTATCTAATATAGTCTGACCTAATTCTTCAAACTCTGTATACTGCTCTTTAGACATATTTTTGAATCTCTTATTAGATTCATTAACTACATCTTCACCGTATTTTTCTCTTATTTCCTTACCATATTTCTTTTCGTTATCATCAACTAGCTTTTGCTTAAAGCCTTCAAATTTTTCTTTATCTGACATAATGATTCTCCTTTCATCCTTATCAATAGTTTTTTCAACATTTTTGATAAGTGTTTCTAACTGTTTTCTTTTTTCTAGGAGTTTCTCATGATGTTCTTTCAGTGCTTTAGTTTTATCAAAGTCTTTAGATGTAATAATTAACTTTATATTATCTAAACTTACATCCAATTCTCTAAAAAATAATATTTGTTGCAACATATCTACTTCAGCTTCACCATATATACGATATCCTGAAGAATTAATTCTTGCCGGCTTAAGAATTCCTAATTCATCATAATATCTTAATGTTCTGGTGCTAACACCTGCTAGTTTAGCTAATTTATTCACTGTGTACTCCATAAGCTCCCTCCTGACAATTTAACTATACACCTTGACGTTGCGTTAAAGTCAACAGGTTTTTATAGTTTTTTTATTTATTATTTAACTATTGCTTATTGGGTAATATAGACAGTTTTTCTCCTGACTTAATCTCGATATCTGACCCATAAGCACATATCCAAACTGATATAGCTGTAGGATTATATACTATTGAGCAATCTGCCGAATACTTCAAAGCATCTAGAGCTTTTAAATAATCTATTATTTCAATATTAGTAGCATACCATATAGAGTTATTATTACTAACTAGTTTGCTGAATTCCTCAATTAAGTCCCAATTCTCATTTATGTCAAACTCATAGCTATGCCCCCATACATATAATAATTCCATAGACTTAGCTTCTGATTCCAAAAAGTTTTTGGTAATTTCTAAAAATCTTGGATTTGTATGATGACAAGTTGGATGCCATTCTAGGAAAGTATCTGGCAAGGTGAATTTTTCATGTTGCTTTACAGTTCTTGAATATTCAATTCCACAGCTATCTATTACATCAAGGACTTTTTTATTGTAAGTGCCAAATGGATATGCCATACCCCTTACAGGATACTGAGTTATTTTTTCTAAGTTTTTTCTATCTTCAAAAACTTCATTTAAAATCATTTCTTTTGGAAGTTCTTCTAAATGAGGATGAGTTAAACTATGAACAGCAATTTCATGGCCTCTGTACAGCTTCTCAATTTCATCAATATTTATTCGACTTATAGTCTTTCCATCTTTAATCCAATAATTTTCCTCGCTTTGTATACCAGAATTAAGATTAAAAGTCGCTTTTAAGGAATATTTGTTGAAAATACTTACAAGTTTTTTATCTTGAATTACGCCATCATCGTAGCTAAGAGTCAATGCTTTTCTCTTTCCACCTGGAAAAAGGTTTATAACAGTACTCATTCAATCACTTCTTTCTTTACTATATAATCTATATAAGCTTGTTTTATCATTTCTCCTTCATATAACCTTTCAATAACTCTATCTTCTTTATAAAGGATTGTCATGTCTTTAAAATGGCCTTCTCCTTCATTAACTTCATAATAGGTATGAATAACCTCTTCCCCTCTTTCTATCTGAAGAAATTCATTTTTCCCAAGTTCTTTCCCATCTCCATACCATTCATCATTTATAGAGAGAAAATTTAAACAACATAGCCCACCAGGCTTTAGAACTCTCTTAATTTCATTTATGGATGCTTCAATATCCTTTTTTGTCATATGAAAAATAGAATTATAAGAATAAATAAAGCTTATAGATTCATCCTCAAAAGGCAGACTTCTCATATCTCCTTTTGAAATATTTAAATTAATTCCATGTTTCTTAGAAAATTCATTAGATTTATGTAATTGATCATCACTTATTTCTAATCCATAAGTTTTATAACCATGTTCCGAAAATAATGAAAGTGGTGGTAAGTCTCCTCCTGCTCCGCAGTCTAATACCTCTTTATCTAGATCACTTTCATTACAATAACTTAAAAACCTATATAATTGTGGTTGCTTCAATATTACGTTCATTTTTCTCCCCCTATTCCATAACAAGTTTTTTCTAAATATTTCTATATATTAATATTATCACTAAATCAGAGCTTTTCAATAAATTACAAAACAAAAAGCCAAGTACCTAGGCTAATCCTAAATACAAGGCTCTTTTTACTATTATATTTAATTCCTATTAAATGTTTCTAAATCTCTGTAATTTTTTCATAAAATGAATCTTGTTTTATTATTTCTTGTTTTGTTTTTGAGAATTCTATTCCATATCCCTCTTCTATAGTCTCAACAGCATGAGTATATCCAGTCTCAATACAGACTATATCTCCCCCCTGTATTTCAAAAGTTTGCACTTCTGCTTCTGAATCTTCTGCTTTCTTTATATAAACCTTTAGTCGTCCTTTACAAACATATAGATACTCAATCTTTTCTTTGTGATAATGATTGCCTCTCGGCTCTTTACCTTTTATAAAATCACAGTAAGCTAAAAAATTTATATCATCTGCAGGCAAAATTGCAAGTTCACCTTTCTCTGTCATAATTCTTCCGTATTTATCTTCGTCATTTAGTCTTTTGTTATATGTAGCTAACTTAATAATTTTAAATCCTTGTGATTCCATTATTATCATTCCTATCTTTCCTATACAATAAAAAAAGTCCTCACACCAAGCACCTTTGCAAAGCATGAGACCTTATAATTAACAAAGTCATATGTATTTACTAATTGCAAGGAAAATTTCATAACTTTTCCTCACTTTTTCTATGATAGACCTTTTTTGTGAAATTTGCAACATTTTTTTCACATAAATTATATAAATATTATTATGCTGCAAATTACTTCTATTAAAAACCTGTTATAATTATGATATTAATTATCATATTATGCTAAAGGAGGCCCAATAATGAATTCAATTTTATTTCATACACTAAAAGGTCTTAACATATCATTTAAACCAATAAGTTTAGATGATATTCAAGGTATCCATAACTTTTTATCAGATAAGGAAGTTAAAAAATTTATAGGTTGGAATTTAATGAAGAACTTAGATGACACCAGAGAACATATTAAAGAAATGATGAAAGAAGAATTATCTGGCGACTATTTGTATGCCTCTATTGTTTTAAATACAACTAAAGAGATTATAGGAACAGCTATGTTATTTGATTTTAATAAAGCAACAAAAAGTGCAGAACTAGGATATGTTCTTAGTAGAAACCACTGGGGCAAAGGTTATGGAAATGAAACTGTTTCTTTAATCACAAATTTTGCTTTTAAATCTCTTAAGCTTAATAAACTTAATGCCAGAGTAACTGATGCTAACATTGCATCTAGTAAGATACTGAGAAAAAATGGATATGAATTAGAAAAAATACAAAAAGATGCAAACCTTATTGACGGAATATCTTTTGATTTATTATACTTTAATAAAATTAACTATAACTAACGAATATTTTTGATTTTCTCGATGTGCTTTTTTGTAACAATATGGCTAATTGCATACATATAATATATTAACTATTATAGTTTTAATTCAGTCATAGAAGTTAACTCCTTTCATTGGTAAATTAGCTCCATTAATTTGGAGCTTTTTATTTTTCACTTTAGAAATTTTAATAGAATTAATAGCAAAACATAATATTTTAAATTTCAATGTTCTTAAAAACTACTTTAGTGTCCTAATTATTGATTAAGCTATAATTATTTAATATACTTAAGTTGAAATTTTTTTATAAGAAACACCAATTTCCCCATTGAAGACAGAAAATATATTTTCTGTCTTCTTTTTTACAATTTGATTATAATTTGTATCACTTATACAAATTTCTACATATAATATATTAAAACTAAATAGATAATTATTAAATTCTAAAATTTTCTATAGTCATTTAAAGCTTCCTTTAAACGGAAAACTAGCTCCATTAAGTTGGGGCTTTTTATTTTAAAGTCCAATCAGATTCTCGTTCTAATTAATATCTGTAAACTAGTTCTACATGCTTCCAACTTATTATTAAGCCCACTAAGCATAATATTAATTAATATACTTAACAAATTGGAATTTATAAATTAGCTTCCACTTGATAACAATCATCAATCAGAATATAATTACAGTTATATTTTTCGCACATATTCAGATAGTAAGTGTTATCTTCAAGTTCTTTGCCATCTTCGGAAGTTAAAGCTGTGTTTTTGCTTCGTATTAACCCCGTTTTCAAAAGGTCAATAAAGAAATAGGGATATTTGTATTTTTTAAGAAATTTTTGTGCTAACAGAGTTTTTCCTGTATGAGAAGCTCCTGTAATTAAAACAATCATTTTGTCATCACCTCCTATAAATTCTGGCTAATCTATTTTTTTCTCCATAACAAAGTTTATGAGCACAATTCCTTGTCTCTCAACCTGTTGCTCTTTAATAACCTTGTAACCTCTTTTTTCAAAGAAAGGTCTTGCTGTAATAGAAGCGTGGGTAATAACTTTCTTTTGAACTGATTTTTCCAATCTATCACAAATAGCAGTAGCAACACCTTTTCCTTGATAATCCTTATGAACAAACAATCTATCAAGATAGCCTGTTTTATCTATATCTCCAAAACCAATGATAAGTTTATTATCAAGTGCAACAATACTATAATGCTCTTGAAATGATTGATTCCAATTTTCTAAATCAATCGTACCTGTTGCCCATACATCTAATTGTTCTTTTGTGTAATCTCTTGCATTAACTGTATGGACAGTATTATAAAATAGGTCTGCTAATTCTTTGCAATCTGACGGTTTGTATTCCCGAATAATCATCTTTCCTCCTACAAATTACTATTTATTTCTCAAAAATTTCAAATTGTATTATATAGAACAAGCAAGATTTCTCTTGCCTTAATCTTATTTAAACTCAAATTTTATTTTCAATTTGAGTTTATTACTTTGCTTATAACTTTAGAAAATTCCAAAGGTTTCAAAATTAATTTTGCTCTTATCCATAAATCAGTATCTAAAATTTCTTTATTAGGTATATTGGCATCATTATGCCAAATATTACTTCTTATATATAAAAGAGCTTTCATTATAGATGGTCTAACTATTTCATACTTTTTTCAACAATTCCAATACACCTTTGGCTTATCAGATATATCAATAGTTCTAAATTTGTATATGACTTCAATAACTTTTAATCTATGATTCAAACACTTCTTTAAATTTAGATATTCCATCTTAAAGTTGAAAATTATTCACTGCATTTTCTACTAAATTCTTTGAATGTGCCCAAATTTCATAAGACCATTGATATTTATTTTATATATTATAGTTCCCGAAGAAAACGAACTACTCCAATCTATTACATATTTTGAAATCCACATCTTAATAATCAAAATATATAACCTCCTAAAACTATACTCTATAGGGGTTATAAATTTCAAAGTTATATTTATTTTTCATTTTATTCCAAGGTTCTCTTAAATTCATTTACAATACCTAATACTTGATATTTATGTATTAGCATAATCGGTATATTATGTTTATTTTGAAGTAATAATCTTAAAAATTCACAATCTTCATTATATCGCTCTGCAACTACTGCGACTACTTTTGAAATATTATTATCACATTCAATTTCTAATACATTTTTAACGAGTATTTTTAAATCTTGCTTAGGCATTTGACCATATTTAACTTGGATAAAAATTTTATTATCTTCATTTTGTGCTACTACATCAATTTTAAGATGATCAAGTTTACTACCTGCTCTTTCAGAATTATATCCATGATACTTGAAATATTCTACAACTGCATATTCTGATAGTTGCCCTTTAGATATATCCCTAATATTTTTATTTATTTTAACATTTTTGTTTATTGATTCTAATTTATTATCAACTTGCTTAATATTAAAACTTATTTCCTCATATGCTTTAGAATATGCTTCTTCTCTAGTTGAAATTTTGTCTAATCCATACTCTTTAGATATTCCTTCTAATAGGTTCACTATTTTCCCTATTTCAACTTCAATATTCTTTCTATCATTTTGTTTTTCACTTTTTATAGATACTAAGTCTAGCTGTACACTTAAAGCTTTTTTAACTTCTTCTATATCTTCTACTAGCAAAATTCCTATCTTTTCTTTCAATCTATACTTATCTATTGTTCTAAGTTGTTCTAATAAAGCAACTGAATCTCTCTGAAGATCATAATCTTTTGCTAATAATTCTACATGGGTTGGGAGTTTCGCCTTATTAATTTGAGACGTAATTGGGCACACTGTGACTGTTGGCGCATATCTATTTGCAATATCATTACTTATAATTATTACGGGTCTTATACCTCCTTGTTCTGAGCCTATAAATGGGGATAGATCAGCATAATATATCTCGCCTAGTTTAGTTATTTTATTCATATTACCTCCATCTTCCTTTAGTAAATTCTAACATTTATCTTTATTAGATGTAAATATCTATTAATTCTAAAAAGCTGTTTAATAAAACTATTATTTTATTAAACTTGTACTACAAAAAGAAGCAGTTTTTATGTCTGCTTCTTAACATCCTTAATCTTATTTAAATAATTACCCAAAGTAAACATATCTACTTCTTAATCTCTCAAATTTCTTTCTTTGCAATTGTCAATATACTCTTCAAACCTCCCCTTAAATATAATAGTATTAATTCTCTATTTCTTAAATTAAAAAAGCCCCATACCTAGGTCAATTCCTAAGCACAGGGCCAATTTCTAGATTTATTTACGATTAAAGAAAGCTTAAATTATTTGTTTAAAGCTTCTTCTATAGCAACAGCAACTGCAACAGTAGCTCCTACCATTGGGTTGTTACCCATTCCTATAAGACCCATCATTTCAACGTGAGCTGGAACTGATGAAGATCCTGCAAATTGAGCATCTGAGTGCATTCTTCCCATAGTATCAGTCATACCATAAGAAGCTGGACCAGCTGCCATGTTATCTGGGTGAAGAGTTCTTCCAGTACCACCACCTGATGCAACTGAGAAGTATTTCTTTCCTAAATCTATCATTTCTTTCTTATATGTTCCTGCAACTGGATGTTGGAATCTTGTTGGGTTAGTTGAGTTACCAGTTATAGATACGTCAACTCCCTCATTGTGCATTATAGCAACACCTTCTCTTACATCATCTGCACCAAAGCATCTAACTTTAGCTCTTGGTCCGTTTGAGTAAGCAATTTCGTTAACTATTGCTAATTCTCCAGTGTAATAGTCAAACTTAGTTTGAACATAAGTAAATCCATTAATTCTTGAGATTATTTGAGCTGCATCTTTTCCAAGACCGTTTAATATAACTCTTAATGGCTCTTTTCTAACTTTGTTAGCTTTTTCAGCTATTTTTATAGCACCTTCTGCTGCTGCGAATGATTCATGACCAGCTAGGAAAGCGAAACATTTAGTTTCTTCACTTAAAAGCATAGCTCCTAAATTACCATGTCCTAAACCAACTTTTCTATCATCTGCAACTGAACCAGGGATACAGAATGCTTGAAGACCTTCTCCTATACAAGTAGAAGCGTCAGCAGCTTTTTTAGTTCCTTTTTTAACAGCAATTGCTGCTCCTAAAACATATGCCCAGCCAGCATTTTCAAATGCTATTGGTTGAGTTTCTTTTGCTATTGTATATGGGTCAAATCCAAGATCTTGACAAATCTTTCTTGCTTCTTCTAGAGATGCAATACCGTACTTTTCAAGAACTGGAGTTATTTGTCCTATTCTTCTTTCATAACTTTCAAATAATGCCATTTTAAAATCCTCCTTCAACCACTTTATTATGCATGTCTTGGGTCTATTACTTTAGCAGCTTCATCGAATCTACCATATTGACCTGTTGCTTTTTCTAAAGCTTCTTGAGCATCTGCTCCTTTAGCGATAGATTCCATCATTTTTCCTAAGTTAACAAACTTGTATCCTATGATTTGATCATCTGCATCTAAAGCAACGTTAGTTACGTATCCTTCAGCCATTTCTAAGTATCTTGGTCCTTTTGCTAAAGTACCATACATTGTACCAACTTGGCTTCTTAATCCTTTTCCTAAATCTTCAAGACCTGCTCCTATAGGAAGTCCACCTTCTGAGAAAGCGCTTTGTGATCTTCCGTATACGATTTGAAGGAATAGTTCTCTCATAGCTGTATTAATAGCATCACAAACTAAGTCTGTGTTTAATGCTTCTAATATAGTTTTTCCTGGTAATATTTCAGATGCCATTGCAGCTGAATGAGTCATACCTGAACATCCTATAGTTTCAACTAAAGCTTCTTGAATAATTCCATCCTTAACGTTTAAAGTTAATTTACAAGCTCCTTGTTGTGGTGCACACCAGCCTACTCCGTGAGTTAATGCCGATATATCTGTTACTTCTTTAGCTTGTACCCATCTTCCTTCTACAGGAATTGGTGCTGCGCCATGATTTGGGCCTTTGGCAACTACACACATTTCTTCAACTTCTTTTGAATACATCATTTTTTTTACTCCTCCCTAACAAACGAATTTATAGCCTATAATTAAAGGTTACTCGAAAGGGCTATTCTTCACACGGGAACTTTTTAGTCCCGCCGGGTTATTAATTACCTACATATATTCTATCAAATGAATATGACTCAAACAATATAAATTTTTCAAAATTTAAAAATTCCTCCTCTAATCTTATAATAATGCATAAATTTTCTTATATATCCTTTCCTTCGGAAGTACTAAAAAATGTGTATAATACTATCTTTATAGCTTGAACCCAATATATGTTAATGGTAAAATAGTAATAATTTAAAAGTGAGGTAATATGAATGAAAAATATAACTAGTATTGTTATTCAAAAGATGATAGCTTACTTTGAGAAAGATGTTAGAAGGATAAATCATGCGCTAAAAGTTTATTCTTTTAGTAAAACTATTGGGGAGATGGAAGGACTGGATGATAAAACTCAGTTAGTACTTGAGATATCTTCAATTTTGCATGATATAGGAATTAAAGAAAGCGAAAGAAAATATAATAGTTCTGCTGGAAACTATCAGGAAATAGAGGGGCCTCCTGTTGCTCAAGAGTTACTTAAGGATTTAAATTTAGATGATGATATTCTTAAGAGGATTAGTTATTTAATAGGAAATCATCATAGTTATAACAATATAGATGGCATTGACTTACAAATATTGGTTGAGGCAGATTTTTTAGTTAATGCATACGAAGATAACATAAAACCTGAGTCTATAAAAGTATTTAAGGAAAAATATGGACAAACAAAGACCTTCAAAACATATTTAGATTCTATTTATTAAAAATACAGGTAGCAAAATCTGCTACCTGTATTATATTTATTTTAATCCCTTAGCTATAGCTTCTGCTACACCTTTAGCTCCAACACTTCTCCAAAGAGCTACATCTTCTGAGGCTTCTACAAAAAATGCTTTGATAATAATTGCAGGCATTTCTGTTTTAGCTAATTCTATTAAATATTTAGCATCACCTTTAGCCCCTCTTGACCTGAATCCAATTTTAACTAAATGCTTCTCAATATTTTCTGCATATATTTTTCCTTTATTGCTCCACTTATAATAAAGAACCTCTGATCCTAATGCTCCATTAAATCTATGATAGTAGTTATTAGTTTGGCAAGATATATATAAATCTGCCCCCCAAGCATTAGCTTTTTCTACCCCATAATCAATACTATCAGCTAAGCTTCTATGAGCTTCTGGCGGAGTTACATCTAAAACCTCATGTCCTAAAGCTCTTAACTGCTTCATTAGTTCTATATGATAATCTTCTGCAATATCAACCTCTCTTAAAAGTCCTATGGCACCTAAATCTTCTCCAGTTCTTTGATATCCTCTTCTTACGGCAATTCTCATTAATATTTCCTCCTTTGTAACTTCATGGGCAAGTATCGTTCTTTATTAATATATGTACCGTAGTCAGAATTTGTTTTCATAATAAATGGAAAAAGCCAGTAGAAATAATAATTTACTTCTACTGACTTAATATATTATTGTGCTTTGCCTTGATTCTCAACTTCAAGTTTTGATTTTTCTATCTCTTCAATATTTCCTAGGTAATAATGTCTAATTGGTTTTAAATCATCATCTAGTTCATAAACTAGCGGAGTTCCTGTTGGAATGTTTAAGTTAGTAACTTCTTCATTAGATAAGTTATCTAGATATTTAACTAAAGCCCTTAAACTATTTCCATGAGCTGCTATTATAACCTTTTTGTTTAACCTAATAGTTGGAGCTATAACATCATTCCAATATGGTATTACTCTATCTATTGTATCATTTAAGTTTTCTGTTAATGGTATTTCATCTTCTTTAAGATCCTTGTACTTACTTTCTAGTCCCGCATATCTTTCATCATTTTTATCTAATGCTGGTGGGTAGACAGCTGAATCTCTTCTCCACTTATGAACCTGCTCATCTCCATACTTTTTAGCTGTTTCTGCTTTATTAAGTCCTTGAAGGGCCCCATAATGTCTTTCATTTAATCTCCAAGATCTTTGAACTGGAATCCATAAAAGATCTAACTCATCTAATGCATACCACAAAGTCTTTATTGATCTTTTTAATACTGAAGAAAAAGCTACATCAAATGTATATCCTTCTTCTTTAAGCACTTGTCCAGCTTTTATTGCTTCTTGTACACCTTTATCTGATAAGTCAACATCAGACCATCCAGTAAATCTATTTTCTCTATTCCAAACACTTTCTCCATGTCTTAATAATACTATCTTTTTCATTCTTAATCCCTCTCTTTAAACCAGTTATTAAATATGTACTATCTCTTTTCTATATATTAATTTTATCACTACTGATTTAAAATATCACATCTCAAATATCCTAATATAATGAGTTTAAAACTGATTTAAACCATTACTTTATGTATTTATGTTTAAAATCATCTTATTGATAATTATTATCAATAATCTAAAGACTTAGAATTGCAAAGTTTAATTGTTTATTAACCATTTCAACCTTAATAGGGAGCACTTTACTAATCTCTTCTATAAACTCCATATCTAATCCTAATTCGTCAATTATTTTATGGCTTAATGAAAAGTTAGTACTTACTTTTACTAATTTCTCATAATATAGTGTGCTTATAGCGTCAGCAACACTCAATATCATTACTTCTAATTTATAATTCTCAGCTGCCAAAGGAGTGTGATGGTGTTTAACTACTGTTTTTATATCCTCATGAAGATTCCATTTCTCACAGAGCACTTCCCCTATATCGCTGTGAGTACATCCTCCCATTATCATTCTTTCAGCAACAACCTGACTTACTCCTTTTTTCTGAATCTCATATACCTCATCAACTATCTCAGGAAAACACACATCTAATGCAGTATATCCAATATCGTGGATTAGCCCATAGGCAAAATATCTATATTTATCTTCAATTCCAAGCTTTTCAGCTATTAAATTTGCTGCTATTGATGTACCCAAGCAATGTTTCCAATACATTTCACTATTTAACTCTTTAGAATTACCTAAATTAGTAGGTAAAAGAGATTTTATTAAATAAGCTACTATTAATTTTTCTACTGCTCTCATCCCTAAATAAACAACTGCATCTTTAATTGATTCAATTTTTCTTTGAAGCTTAAAATATCCAGAATTAATATTAGTAAGCAAAGCTTCTCTTAAATTTCCGCATTCATTTATTTTCAATGAAAGTTCAGTAATATTTATGTCCTCTTCTTTGTTTATCATTATTATTAAATCGGATATTTCTGCTTTAATTGTTGGTAGCTTGTCTGTATTTTTAATAACACTTATAACACTTTCTTTTGATATTTTCATTCTTAGCACCCCCATAAGTCTTTTCAGAAAATTATGTATATTATGACATAATTATATATATTTTTATAGTTTTATACAATACATTTAAACTTTAAATTAAAGTTTAATAATTGAAAAGATGCTACACTAATTTTGACAAAAAAATAAACTACTTAAAATTGTAAAACTTTAAGTAGTTTATATCATTTATGCTATTTCTTCTCTTTCCCCATTTACAAGTTCCAAAATAAATACAAAGAGTGGTATTCCTATTATCATACCCCATGCCCCTAAAAAGTGCTCTGATAATATAAGAACAGTGAATGTTATGAATATAGGTAAATGTATAGCCGAAGACATTATCTTTGGATTTAAAACATAACTCTCAAAAGCATGTAGTACTATAATCATTACCACAACAGATATGAGCTTAGATATTCCTCCAATCTGTAATGCACATATACTTAAAGGAATAAAAGAAACTATTACTCCTACTACAGGCATTAGTCCTAATATAAACATCATTGGCCCAAGTATAAAGACATTTTCAAAACCAAGTAGAGTTAATATTATGCTTGAGATTATAGCATTTATTAAAGAAATTACTAGCTGCATTTCTATAACAACAACAAATGATTTCATAAAAATTTTAGCTAGAGATTTATAATATGTATAAAGAAAATTTCCTTTTCCAGTCTCAAATCTTTGGAAAAACGCTTTAAGTTTATGTTGTTCTAATATGTACATAAAAGATAATAATATTGAAAGTCCTATATTAAAGCCTGTATTTTTAATGTATCCCACAGCTTTCATAGTAAGTACATTAATACTGGATAATCCCTTCATCAAAGTGTCTTCTTTTATATCCAAATTATACTTATCAAACTTTGAGATAAACTCACTAAAATCATAATTTTTAATTCCATTTATTAATAAGTTTACTTGATTAGCTATATTAGGAATAAAAACCACTAAAAATCCAATTAAACCTAACACTACTAAAAAATATGATATTATATCAACTATTCTTTTGGTAAATATCCTTTTAAACCTAGCTTTTTTATACAAGGTTTTTGAAAGATCCAGTATCAGTATCACCTCGATTAGAGTAAGAAGTATCAATGACATAAAATCTTTTAACAAAAATAGTGCAGCTATTAATAAAACTAATGCCAATGCTTTTTTAAACGAGTTACTTGTCAAATTTCTTTCAATAAAGTTCAATATATCATCTCCTCTAAAATTAACACAATAATTTAATTCTATACCATAATACATCCTTATATCAATGTATTAATCCTTACAATATATAAAATTTATTTAAACTTTATTGCCTATCTCTCCTCCCCCTAATATCTTAGGTTAATTCTTTATATATAAGAAGATTATTCCTTATCTTGTATATATTCTTCATTGAAAACGTTAGTATAATGCTTTATAAATATATTATAAGAGGGGGAATTAATATGAAATTTATTAAAAAGTTTTTAATGCTGTTTCTAATATTCATAGTATCATCTACCTCAATCGCTATAGTTAAAGCAAATGCAGCTACTGTTAGTGGACAAGATATAGTTAATGAAGCAAAAAGACATTTAGGAAAACCTTATGTTTATGGCGCTACTGGTCCTTCATCTTTTGATTGTTCTGGATTTACAAAATATGTATACGGTCAATTAGGCATAAATTTATCTAGGACAACCTATACTCAAATCAAAGAAGGAACATCTGTAGCTAGAGCTGATTTACAGGCAGGTGATCTAGTATTTACTAACTCTGGACATGTTGGTATCTATGTAAGCGATGGACAAATTATTCACGCACCTAGAACTGGTAGCGTAGTTAAGATATCTCCAATATGGACATTCATTGGCGCAAGAAGAATATTAAACTAAAAACAATAAAGGATGTACTAAGTTACCTTATAGTTTAAAACTATAACTAACTAAGTACATCCTATTTTTATATTATATTGTTTTATATAATTATGAACCTATATAATCACTTAAATGCTGCTTTACTAATTCCTGCATATCATTAATATAGCTCGCTTGTATATCATTTTTAACAGAAGTTATATCCTGAACATAATCTTTATATGCTTCTGGATTAACAAAGCTATAATCTTTAATTTCATTAACTATCTTGTCTATCTCACTAAATAGAACTTCTCTATCTCTAGTGCTTAACCTATCAATATTATTACTTATTTGCTTATCTACAAGCTCACTAATCTCAACATTATAGCCATTTCTCTTCATATTATTAATATACTCTTGAGCCCTACATATATTTAATAATTCAGTTTGTGTAAACATAGCTTTTTCCATCATTTGTATCAACTCCAATTTAATTATTCCACTAAATTAATATTTGTATTAATATATGCTTTTATTCCTTATAACTAATAAATTTAGTTGTTTTTATTAGTTAGAGATATTATAAGATACAAAAAATAAGGGCTAGCAAAATAATTTGAAAATATCATTTTGCAACACCCTTATCTCATTTTAACATTCTATATTATTTCCCATAATAAACCTTTAATATTAGTTCCTTCATCTCTTCCCTAGTAGGCTTTACAGGAGTAAATGGTGTGCAGACATCGGAAAAAGCTTTGTCAATTAACAATTCTAGTTTATCTAAAATCTCTCTCTCATTAGAAATTATCTCCTTCATGCTTTCAGGTATATCTATTCTTTTTCTTAGCTCTAAAATTCCCTCAAGTAGAGATTTAGTTCCTACATAATATGCTAACTGATCATATCTCTCCTTGGTATCATTATTCCTAGAATTAAACTCTAGGACATAAGGTAAAACTACAGCATTAGCTAAGCCATGAGGTATATTATACTCTGCCCCAAATGTATGAGCTATACTATGAACAAGACCAAGTGCACAATTAGAAAAAGCAATTCCACCCATGCAAGATGCAGCTAACATCTTTCCTCTGGCCTCCATATTACTTCCATTTTCATAACACTCTGCTAAATTTTTATATCCGTTTATAAAAGAAGCTAGTGCCATAGCATCAGAATAAGGATTAGCTAATGGAGTAACATAAGACTCTATTGCATGTGTTATAGCATCCATTCCTGATGCTGCTGTAAGACTTTTAGGCATTGATACAGTAAATATTGGATCAAGAATAGCAACATCTGGAACCATTCTTCCATTCATACAACGTATAGAGTACTTTTTTTTCTTTATAGGATCTTTTATCAATGCAGCCCTTGTTGCTTCACTTCCAGTTCCTGCTGATGTAGGTATGCAGGCTATCTTAGACTTTACCCTAAGATTTTTTATTTCATTTGGAGGCATAACATCTTCAATTTCCGTATATTCTGGATTTTCATAAAATACCCACATTGCTTTTGCTGCATCCATAGCAGAACCGCCTCCAAATCCAATAATCCAGTCTGGCTCAAACTCTTTCATATCATTAGCTCCACGAAGAATGCTTTGAAAGCTTGGTTCTGCTTCAACATCAGTGTATATCTTCCACTTAAAATCTGCTTCTTCTAAAACATCTGTAACAATTTTTAAGTAGCCTATATCCTTTAATATAGTACCACTCATAACTATATAGGCCTTTTTTCTCTGTGATTCTAAATTCCGTAATCCTTTAATTGCATTTTCACCACAAAACATTTTTTCGCAACCAAATTTTATAGAATACAATATTATCATCTCCTTTATCTATGGATATTCAATACAATTCTTTATTACTTTTCCTGATGCATGTTCTCTAATAGCTACCTCTAGATCTTCAATCTTATATTCATTTTGAATGAAATCTTCACTAGATATGACTCCCATATTAAGAAGCTCCAAGGCTGTCATAACATGAAGAGGTGTAGTGTGAAAAACTCCTTTTATGGTTATCTGAGAGTAATGAAGAAGGGTAGAATCTATATTAAGAATACTATTGGACTTAGTTCCACCAAAAAGTAATACAAAACCACCCTTTCGAACCATCTTAATACTATTTTCCCACACTCCTATAATACCAGTAGCCTCAATGACTACATCTGCACCTCTCCTGTTTTCAGTTAAAGCTTTTACAGCTTCCACACTCTCTTCTAGTCCTTCAACATTTACAGTCTTCCAGACTCCTAGTTTTAAAGCTAGATCAAGTCTATTATCCATAATATCTGTTACTATTACTTTTGCACCAGACATAACTGCCAATCTTGCGAACATAAGTCCTATTGGACCAGCTCCATTAACTACTACAACATCTCCACTATGAATAGGGCAATTATCTATGCCATAGACAGCACAAGCAAAAGGTTCCATTAGAGAAGCTGTTTTATGAGAAATAGACTTATTCAAAAGAAACATATTTTGCTTAACTATTCTTTCTGGAACTCTTACATATTCTGCATAGGAACCTCTGTTAAACAACATATCTTCACACATAGACGGAAGTCCTTTTTTACAAAAATAACATTGATTACAAGGTGCTGTATTATGAACAGCAACTCTATCACCTTCTTTAAAGCCCTTTACATCTTTTCCTACAGCAGCAATCACCCCTGAGAATTCATGGCCAAATGGATGAGGTGGCTTTAATAGAGGATAACCTCTCTTAAATATTTTGACATCAGTTCCACAAGTAGTTGAAATCTTATTTTGTATTAATACATCTCCTGATCCTATCTCTGGTATAGAACACTCCTCTATACGTAAATCCTCTTCTTTATATAAAACAGCTCTTAACATATCGCCCTCTCTTTTTAATAACAATTTCCTTCTTTATTTTCTTCAACTTTTTTTGCTGGTTGTCCATATGACTTGAAACATTCCATAACATGGTCCATTTCCTTGTCGTCTAAAACAACAGGGTTTCCAACAGACATTCCACGCCACTGCATTTCAGCTACAAACTCCATATTTACAGCTAAACCAAAGGCCTTTTTAAGACTTGGTCCACAAGTTACAAGCCCGTGGTTCGCCAAAAGTACAGCCTTTCCCTTTCCGCAACTATCAATTACATTACGTGCAAGCTCTGGTGAACCAAAGGTAGCATATTCAGCACAGGGAACAGTAGATGTGCCTGCACCTCCAATTACATAGTGAACTGCTTTTAGAGGCTGATTTAGACATGCAAAGGTTGTACAATAAGTAGAATGAGTATGAACAACAGCTCTTGATTCAGGTTTTTCTTTATAAAATATGCTATGAAGATCATGCTCACTAGATGGCTTCTTATCCCCATCTATTATGTTTCCTTCCAAGTCCATAATTACAACATCTTCAGGCTTAGTTTCAAAATAGCCTACACCAGATGGACTTATAGCCATATATCCATTTTCAGGATTATATACACTTATATTTCCGCTTGTTCCTTTACTAAGACCAGATGAACTCATTAATTTTCCATATTCAACAACTTCATTTCTCTCTTTTTCCATTAACATAATTACTACTTCCTTTCTATAACTGTTTATTTAATTTATTCAAATTAACTACCATATCACTTTTACCTGTTTCCCAAAAGGCATTTATAGTTTTGGCTAATAACAATGGTGATTTTGGTAAAGCATCTACAACATTACCTGCATTGTGAGGAGTTAACGTTATATTATCAAGCTGTAACATAGGATCATCTAGTGATAATGGCTCCTCCCAGAAAACATCTAAAGCGGCACCACCAATTGTCTTATTCTCTAGTGCATTTACTAGTGAATCTTTATCTAATACACCTGCTCTAGATGTATTTATTAAATAAGCTGTTGGTTTCATCAATTTTATTAAATCTTCATTTACGAAGTTTTTTGTAGTAGGGGTTAATCTTAGATGCAATGAAATAATGTCTGAATTTTTAAATAGCTCTTCACAAGATAGCATACTAACATTAAGTCCTATGTCATCTACCTTCTCTTGAGTGACAAAAGGATCATAAGCTACAACCTTCATTCCTATACCTATACATTTTTCAGCTACTAACCTACCTATATGCCCCAATCCTACAATACCTACAGTCATATCTCTCATTGATGTAGTGTAGTTATTATTAACATAGTCTTTTCTCCAATTACCATTTTTTATAGCTAAATGAGCTCTTGCAATATTCCTTGTTTCTGCAAACATTAATCCCACAGCAAAATCTGATGTTGCCTCAGCATTACGAATACAATGAATAACTGGTATGTTTCTTTTAGTAGCAGCCTCAATATCTATATGCTCCATACCACCACGACAAGTTCCTATAAGTTTTAATTTGTTGCTCTTATCAATTAATGCTTTAGGAATTGGGCAAAAGTGTGTTAATACTATATCTGCACCTTCTATTTCTTCATATAGTTCTTGTGGAATTTCTTCTGCCTCAGGACCATTTTTTTCGATGTTTAATGCTTTCTTTTGAAAATCTTGTCTGCTATCGCTACTCCAAAGTATTTCCTTTATTATAACTTCTTCACTAATAGATAGACTCTTTGAAGCTTCTACTAAAAGCTCACAGCTTACAATACGATCCCCTATAACTAATATTTTCATATATACTCTCCTTTCATTATCACGTATAGTAATATCAACTTAAAAATAAGATACTGTTTGTCTTTATTAAAAAATCAAACAGTATCATTAATAAAACACATTTTATAGCTAGCTAATTACTGTTTGTTCTGAATCATTGGTACCTATAGCCAAGTTTTCAAGATATTGATGAACTGAAACCTTATTTTTCTTAAATAAGATGTACAATACAAGATAAACTGCTATTACAGCACCAATTATTAAAGGATTCATTGTTAAAAATGCCATTGTAATAACTCCTGCAGTGCAATTTGACATTATAAATCCTATTATTAATGTTCCTCCAGCTAAAGCTGTTATAGCAGATTCAAACCCTGCATTAGCAGCAACTTGAGTAAATGTAGCCGCCCAATAAGAGGCCATAAGAATCTTTGCTGTAAATACTATACATCCCATTACCCATGACTTCATTATATTTCCGTTTGATAAACAAACTGGAACCTCTACCATATATGGTAGTGAAGGTAAAACCATAACAGGAATAACTAAATTTCCTGGTATTAAGAAAGCTATCAATACTGCAAAAGGAATAACTAATAATCCAGTAGTAAGTGTTGCAGCTTCACCATATCCCAAGGCATCGTTTACAGAAATTATAAACTCTCTATCTTTACCATACTTGCTTTTTTTAAGGGTCTTCCTCGAATAGTCTGTTAAAGCAGTGAAACCAGATGCAAATATACCAGCTATCTTAGGGAATATAGCCATTACTGCTGAACAAGTTATTGTTACATTAGCAATTTGTCCCCAAGCTTCCATTGAAGCAAGATTAGTAAAGTTTCCAACTACTCCAAGAATAAGACCAACTATTATACCTATATACATTGGTTCTCCTAAGAATCCAATTTTTTTACGAATTGTATCAGGATCTACTTTTATTTTATCCATACCTAATTTGCTAAGAATTATATTAAGAGCAAGATACATTGGTGCATCTCCCATATGATGTGGAGCTGTCATAGCACAACCAGGGTATCTGTAATATATAGACCAACGTTTCTGTACTACTTCCGAAATTAATAGTGTCACTAAGTTTATAAAAAGCATTACTGCAAAGGCTAGAATTAAATTATTGGTAAGCTGATATATCATAGAGCCCCATACTATAATTGAATAATTGTTCCACAAATCTGAAGGCATAAAAATATCCGTCCATTTTATAAGCCATAATACAATTTGAAAAATAAGTCCTACTCCGATAAACATCATCCCTATATTAGTTGAATAAGCAACCGATGCTACAGCTTGCCAACCTATATCAAGAGCTGGAAGGCTTAATCCAGTATAATCAATAATTTGTTTAACTAATACCGAAAGAACACTTCCAAATGCACTAGTAATAAAAGCCATACCTTTTAACCCAACACCTATCAATACTGCTGAGGCAAAAGCTTTTTTTACAGGAGTTTTAAAACATAAGCAAATTATAAAAATAATTATTGGCACTGTTATATAGTTACCAAATGTGTCAAAAAAGGTTTTCAAAAAATCAAAAATTGACATTATATTCTCCCCTAACAAATTATTATTTTTTAAATTATAGACTTATTCCTTTAAGTATCTCTAATAATTTATCAATGAAATCCTCTTCATTAATACCTACTAAAAATTGTGTAGCATTTAATATTGGAATTCCATAATCACCTTCTACAGGACTTGTGTATGCTATTAAATCAAACTTACCAGATTGAATAGCAAGTGGTACTCCCCCTGGAGCAACTTCTGTTGCTTCCATAGAATATCCATTTTCCTCTAAAACGTCCTCGAGTTTTGATGAAAGCATAGCCGAACTAACAGTACCTGAACCGCAGACTGATAAAATTTTTACTGATCTCATAATAAACTCCCCTTTACATGTTATTTTTTATTTAATTCTCTTCTAAAGAGATTAAACACGCTATTACTTCTTCCTCATTTTTTGAATCTAAAATCATTTTAAGTAATTTTTCATCCTGAATAATCTTTGTCATTTTCTTTAACATATTTATTTGCATATGTGAATCAAAAACCACTAAAGGAATAATAATTTCACAATCTAAGATATTATCATCTGTTCCCATCATAGTAAATTTCACTGGTCTCTTAGGAATAATTACTGCAATACCTGGTTTGTTTACAAGTTTATTATTAGTATGAGGAATTGCAATATTAACACCTTTACCTGGAAGCCCTGTTGGGTAATTCTGTTCTCTTTCAAGAACAGCTTCTCCATAGCCTTCCTTTACATATCCATATTTATAGAATAAACCTGCTGCTAATCTAATACATTCCTCAGCTGAAGATACATCAGCATTCATAATAATTAAATTTTTATTTAATAAATTCATGTACTTTTCTCCTCTAATACTTTTTTATAATCTATAATCTATAGCATTAATAAAATATTAAATGCTACTATAAAAATGCTTATTGCCTTCACACTCTTAATTGTCTTTTTAATTCCTAGTTTTTGATATCTTATATACCTTGTAAAAATTAAGGGGTAAAAATAAACAGAAATAGCTATACATATAATTGGAGTATTTCTCCACCTGGAACTCCAATCAAATCCTAAAATGATCAAATTCAAAACAACAAAAATAAACAACATAACATACAACTTCATTCTATTATACTTATCCCACTCAATAAATTTTTTAACCTCATTCATACACTGACTACTACAGCAAGGCATTTCCTCTTTTGCCTTAGGGTTTATTATAAATTTTCTGCTAGTAGTTTTTTTGCCACAGTAAAGACAAGGAATCTCATTTATTTCTTTCCCCATAACACCACCTCCATAAAGAAATAAATATAATTAATCTATTAAGTTATTAATAAAATTTGAAATGCTTTCTAATGCTTCAACCTCATCTTCACCTTCTGTACAGAGGGTGATTTTTGTTCCTTGAACTATACCAGCTGATAAAACATTTAGTATACTCTTTGCATTAATTTTTTTATCATCAGTTTTTATAACAACATTACTTTTAAAATTAGAACATTTTTTTACTAGTTCTGATGCCGGACGAGAATGAATTCCTGTTTTATTTTTTACTGTTATTTCTCTCTCTACCATGATTTACTCCTTCACTAATTATTTTTAAATCATAAACTTATATTATTAACTTTCACAATGACCAAAAGCACAATCTGTCTATGCCTAAATTATAAGTTCAATAAAAAATATATAAAAGGGCAATAAAATTACCTATTTCATAGAACATATTGAAACTATTTAACTGGTTAAAAGTTTTCTCAAAATCGGGAAGACATTTGTTAATAAATTATATTGCAAACAGTTACAACTAAATTTGAAAGTATATTATAATAGTCTTATATCTTAGAAGGTAGTGTTATAGAGGGGAGTTCCATATGAATAATAGAGTTTATGAACTATTGGTTTTTTTAATAAACAATAAAAACAAGGAATTTCATTTATTAGAACTTGGGGATTATTTTAACGTTAATGTTCGTACTATCAGGAATCATATATCTATAATAGAGGACTTTTTAATAGATAATGACTTTCAGAATATCTTAATAAAAAATAATAGTAAGGTATCTTTCATAGGAGAAAAAGCTCACATAAATAAAATTTTAAATATTGCAGCTAAAAGTGACTTTTACGATTATAGACTTTCTTCTGATGAAAGACAGATAATAATATCTATAATGCTTTTATTATCAGATGAACCCATAACTATTGCAGATTTTGAAGATGCTCTATTTGCTAGCAGAAGCTCAATAAAAAAAGACATTTCTTTAGCAAGAAATATATTAAATAAATATGGTGTATCCTTCTCTGAGAATAAGAGATATGGTTATATTTTAGATATAGATGAAAGCACTAGAAGAAACGTCATATACAGCTTCTTAAAAGAAAAGGAGCTTTCCAATCCAAACTCTTTAGATACTTCTGGTGACATATGTCTATATTATATAAAACATCAAATTAACTTCAATTTTTATAAATCAATGGCTGAAAATGCACTTTACATTCTTGAACCTCATTTTTGTATCGCAATGACAGATATAGATTTCAATGAAATATTAATTCTTCTTTGCATAATATGCTATAGGTTAGATAAAAAAAGAATTATAGAAGATTATGTAGGAGATATTCACTCAGATGATATATTCTGTGAAATATCTGAGTATGCATTAAGACTAATTATGAATGATAGAGGGTTCTCTAAAGGAGATATTTTATACCTCGCAGATAAATTAAGATATAAAATAACTTATAAAAACAATACTCCTGTTAATCAAGAACTTATCAATTATTATATAATAGTTAACGGCTTCTTGTACAACCTATCTCAAGCTTTTAATATAAATCTTCAAGAAGAATACAAACTTCAAGAATTTTTAACAGCCCATATAGCTAGAGTTTACCATAGGATAAAAGAAGGAGATCCTTTAATAAATCCCTATAAAGATCAGCTTATTTCAACTTATCCAAAAGATTTTAAAATATTAAGAGACAATATTAACTTCTTAGAAGAAAATCTCAATGTGAGGATTAACGAAGATGAGAGCTCTTATATATTAATGCATATAGAAGCTTCATTAGAAAAAATACGTCAAAGCTTTATTATCCCTTCTGTAATTATTGTTTGTCATGTAGGTTTTGGAACATCTCATTTTTTAGCAGAAAGATTATCAAAACATTTTAAACTAAATATTTTAGAAATTATATCCTCACACAAACTTAAAGAATATATACAGAAAAGACAGCTTAATTGCGATCTAATTATTAGTACAATTCCATTAATCGGTATATCTATCCCTTGGATTCAAGTAAATCCTATTTTATCTGATGATGATATAGTTCATATCAATATACTGGTATCTGATTTCCTAAATAAAATAACTCCATATAAAGCAATAACAAAAATAGATAAAAATAAAGAATCTATGATAGATAGCTTCTCCAATGATAAATACGAAAATCTAAAAATAAAACCTACTATTTTAAAAGAGAAAACCTTTTCCTCTCTTTTAACTGACGAGTTAATTATATTAGATAAAGAGGTTGAAAATTGGAAAGAGGCAATAATTTTATCGGGAGAACCCCTTCTATGGAAAGATATAATTACACCCAATTATATTAGAGCTGTAGTCAATAATGTAATAGACAATGGTCCTTACTTTGTATTTGCACCTGGAGTTGCTATTGCCCATGCCTCTCCTAAAGATGGAGCAAAAAAGCTTGGTGCTTCTTTTGTAAGGCTAAAAAAGCCTGTAAAGTTTGGCCATAAGACTAATGATCCAATAAATATAATAATTATGATTTCTATTATAGATACTAAGAAAAATCTTAATATGCTTTTTACTACAATGAATACACTTTGTAATCCTAAAGCTTTTAATAAATTTATATCCGCTAAAGATAAAAATGATATTGTAAATATCTTTAAATATTATGAAGATAACAACGTTAAAAAAGAAGAAGCATTTAGAAGATCATAGAGTATTTAAACCTAGGGATATATTAATAATGCTAAATTGAAAAAATAAGAGCTGGGTATTAGTAGTTTTATACTAACTAATACAACAGCTCTATAATTTAACTTTTAATATAAAAAATATTACAGATAATTTAATCAATGATTCTGAATTTAGACTTATTTGTTGTTTTTAATATCAGCTATGGCAGTTTCAGCTGCTAGACGTCCTATTACAAATGATACTGTCAATCCATGTCCTAGTTGACTTGCAGTTTCTCCTCCTATATAAAGCCCTTCAATAACAGTTTTATCTTCACGTAATGCATGTGCACCTGAATCAATTAATACACCACCATTTGTTATTTGGCTTGCAGGAGAAATTTTAGCTCCATAGTATTTTGGTGTATCAATACGACTGAACATAGAATCTTTACGACCAAACTCTTCATCTTTACCTGAATCAAAATATTTTTGATAAGTATTAACCGTTTCTACTAAAGTTTGTCCATCATCTAAGCCAAGCTTTTCTGCTAGCTCTTCTAAAGTATCAGCTTCTGTAAAATAACCACTATCTTTATATTCTTGCATAAGAGCTGCATTATCTACAGATACTTGGTCAAATACTAAGTATGCATATCCAGTAGTTTGCTTAGTGATTTTTTCACCAAGTTCAGTAGTATTCGCTAATTCATTTACAAATCTTTTTCCTTCTTTGTTAACTAATATAGCTCCATTGTAACGCACATTGGTCAAAGACACTGCACCATTACCAGTATCAAATGCAACAGTTTGTGGAGATGTGACATCCATATTGCCTATACCAGCTCCTACTTCCATCGCCATAGTAATACCATCTCCAGTTGCTCCTTCACTTGCTGTCGAAGGATATCCAGCCCACTGAGGAGTATATTTTGCTACCATTTCTGCATTAGATGCAAATCCTCCTGTTGCAAGAATTACAGCCTTTGCATTTATTTTGTACTTACCTTTATCGCTTTCAATCTCAACGCCTACAGCCTTATCTCCATCCATTATAACCTTAGTTGCTTTACTATTTGTTCTGTAATCTATCTTTAATTCATCCATTCTTTTTAGTAATACAGAAACCAGCATTTTTCCCATAGCACTGCCATCTTCAGTTGTATGTTGAGAGCCATTTATAACCTTAGATAAATCAGCCCCCATATCTATAAGCCAATCAGCAGTCTTCCCTGATAAATCTGCTAATAATCTCAATGAAGGATCGTCTTCCTTTTTGCTACCTAAAAGCTTTTTATAATAATCATCGGCTGTATACACTTCACTCTCATCAACAGTTGTATCAACAGATGCTGATGAAGTAGCGTCTGTATCAGTCGCTTCCTTCTTTTTACCTAATTGTACTGAACTTCCTCCCGCATTAAATGCAGTAGATGCAAGAAGAGTAGTTCCTCCCATTTCAGGCATCTTCTCTACAAGTATAACATTCATTCCCTGTGATTTTGCTTCTATAGCAGCTGTCATTCCTGCACCACCACCACCTACGATAACAATATCTGTAGTTTCATCTTTTACTTTACTTCCACAAGAAACCATAGTACTTGTCATTAATACGCATAATAGAATTCCTAATAATTTTTTCATATTATCCCCCTTAGTATGTAAATATTGTTTAAAAATTAACAACTTGATTGTAAACCATGGGGTAACACAATAGTCAATATTTATTAATAGATTATTCATAAAAAAATTTTTCTCTTCCATAATCTATATACTAAACATAATTTAATTATTATAATTAATTATTATAAACTCTAAATTTGTACTTATATGTCGAATCATCAATTAATATTGAAGGGAGTTATCTATGTATACTATAGGAAAATTTGCACAATTACTAGGTTTGAGTATTGACACTATTCGTCACTATAAAGATATTAATATTCTTACGCCAACTCAATCACTAAACGGTTATTTTAAATATGATAATAGACAAGCACTTATTACTCTACTTACAAAAGAGCTAACTAGTTTACATATGCCATTATCAGAAATAAGACATACTATTAAAAATACCTCCTTAAATGAATTCAACTATTTTCTATGTGACAAAGAAACAGAACTTGAAGATAAAATTAAGAGACTTGAGGATGAATTGTTCCGCTTAAAAGAAACTAAAAAATACTCAAGTTTTGGTATGAAATTAATAAATTCTGTTGATGAATTTCATGGTACAACAATATATTCATTACCTATAATCACCAAAGATTCTTCAATAAAAGAATTCAATTTTATAAAAGAGTGGGTTAATTGTTTTCCATTTTCATATATATCTATATCATTATCCAAGGAGGAATTAAATGATGATACCTTTAGCAAAAAATATTCTTCAACTATCGGTATAGGAATAACAAAAAAATATTTCGATGATCTATCTTTAAGTTGTAGTAATAATGTTAAGATAACTAATGAAGGTTTATGTATTAGAACCTGCATTGCTGTAAAGGATATATTCTCTATTTCTCCTGATGATTTATCTTGTCTTACCTCTTATGCAAAATTAAAAGGATATGAATTTGTAGATAATACTTCTGGAAGATTGCTTTTTATTGAAAATGCAGACACAATCCCTATATACTATATTTTAATATGGGCTCGAGTTAAAGCTATAGATAGAAGCTAAATAATAAAAATAGAATTACCTAGCTAATAAGCAAGTAATTCTATTTTTATTTTATCATTAAATCTTAAATCTATTTACTTCTTCTATCATTTGAGTAGTCATACTATTAAGCGTTTTTGCAGCTTCGGCTACTTCTTCAGTTGAAGCATACATCTCTTCTGATGACGCTGATATCTCCTCAGATGATGCTGAAGTTTCTAATGAAATTGAAGATATTCCATCTATTCTACTTAATATAACATTTTTATCGCCTTCTATATTTTCAGCAGAGCTTTTAATACTATCAATTTTAGGTATTACTTCGCCCACAGCAGATATGATTTCTTTAAAAGATTTTGTTGAATTATCAATAATCTCAACTTGTTTCATTAATTCATCATCCATAGTTACCGAATCTTTTACTATAACATCTGAATTCTTTGATATTATATTTATTAATTTACTTATATTTTCTGCTGAATCCTTCGATTGCTCTGCTAATTTTCTTATTTCTTCTGCTACTACCGAAAAACCTTTTCCAGATACCCCAGCTCTAGCAGCCTCAATAGCAGCATTTAATGCTAGTAAGTTTGTTTGCTCTGATATACTATTGATTAAATTAGTTATTTCATTTATTTGTTTAATATTTTCTCCTAAGATTTTTATTTTATCATAAAAACTCTTAAAAGAAGTACTTACATTTATAACAGATTTATTTAATTCATTCATATCATTACTACTATTGTTTGCCATAATATTTATCTGCTTTGAATTTGAGTCTACGTCCTGAATCTCTTTAACCATTTCAGATAATTTATCACTAAATTCATTAAGTATTGTTACAATTAACATTAAGTCTTCTGATTGAGATCCTGTCCCCTTAGTGATATCAGAAATGGCTTCAGTTACATTTTCTGATACATTTGCTATCTGCTCTGATATAGCTGTTAGATTTTCAGAGCGAAAATTAATATTTTCAGAGTTATTCTTTATCTTTTTAATCATTGCTCCCAATGATTCTTGCATTACTTTCATTGAATTTGTCATATCTCCAATTTCATCTTTCAGCCTTAAATACTTGGGAGATACTTCTTTATTTAAATTTCCTTCTGATAATAGCTTTAGATGTTTAGAAGTTGATTTTATCCCTTTTGCTATAGTACTTGATATTATATAAATCATAATAAAACCTACTAGTACTAATACAGCAGCTGCTACTGATATAAGTATCAGCAATCCATCTAATTCTGATAAAATTTCTTTTTTATTTACTGTAACTCCTACGGACCATTCCCCACCATTTACTGGAGCATATCCTATTATTTTTTTAACCCCATTATACTTATATTCACCTAATCCAGTCTCTCCGACTATCATTTTTTTATAGATTTCTACAAGACTATGTAAACTTTCATCCTTCTCTGCTTTTTCTATAGCATTATTCATTTTAACTACTAAGTCACTATTAGTATTAGCAATAGTTATGCCTTTTTTATTTATCATAAATGCATACCCAGTTTCACCAACCTTAACTTCATTAGTTAATTCACTTAAATAATTTCCATCCCTAGTTTCAATTAATACTCCAACTACTTCATTATTATGTTTAATCGGAACTGCATAAATAATAATTACGCTTTCATCAGTTTTGTTTATTATTGGATCTGAAACAGTACCTTCCCCTGATAATGCTTTTTGAAAATACTCTCTATCCTTTATCTCAGCGGTTGTACCACTTGTGTTATGAGCTGATCCATTTTTATCTACAACCCCCATCCTTAAGCTTCCAATCCTTTTAGATTCCTCAGAAAGAATTGATAATTTTTTTTCTAAAGATATGTCAGGATTGCTTATTTCATCTCTAGCAGCTATCGACTCAAGTGATTTTAATTCACCTTCTATTTTACTTTCAATATTTGCAGCAGTTCTTACTGAAATATTAGGAAGTGTTTTCTCTAAATTAGATTCTAGAGAACTTTTTGCTGTTAAGAATGCCACTATTCCCATGCTTATGCATATAACTATGAACAGGGATCCCACAAATACTATTAATTTTGATTTTATACTTTTCATCATTGTCCCCCTTTGTTTAATTGTTTTTATTAAAAACAAATCAATTTTAAATCAAGGGGTAACCCCATAGTCAATGATTAATATAAAAATATTACCAAAATTTAGTTTTCATATAAACTAATTTGTTTATTTTTGGAGATTTAATAACCATTCAAAAACGATAAAAAAGTAGTAGCTTAAAATATAAAAATTGTTAGCTATCTAGAACGCCTATTCCTATCAAGATTGGTTTATGGTATAATTTTCCTATAGATAAAGTACCTGAAGAATCCCTTCAATTCCAACCCTGCCATAACTGCAATTATGACTAATATCAATGGCCTATTAATTCATTACTTACCCCATCAACCTCCTATTAAAAATGAGTAAGAGGTGATAAATTTGAATTTTGATGAAGTGGAAAGATTAGCGTTACTATCGATAAAAGGAGATATGAGAGCAAAGGAAGAATTAGCAGAAAATTTTAAACCATTTATATTAAATCTTGCAAAAAAATCTTACATTCATGGTTTTGAGTTTGAAGACATAGTTAATGAATGTTATAACAGTTTATTTAATTGCTTAAGTAGATATAACCCTGAAAAACACAGGTTTGTTGCCTATGCTACTATCTCAATAAAAAACTCAGTTGGCTTATTAATAAGATTAGCTAATAAAAGAAACGAAACTGATGGGGCAGCTACATTAATTCTTACTGATAATCTTGAACATGTAGTATCAAATGATAAGGAATTTATAGAAGATGAAGTTATCAAAAAAATTGATATTGATAACTTAAAAAAGGCAATTAGTGAGCTTAGTCACACTGAAAAGAAGCTTGTAGACTATGTTTTTCTAAAAAAACATACCTTAAAGCAGTATTCCTTGCATAGCAATCTTAACTACTCAAAAGTTGTTAATAAGAAAAATAGTATTATTAATAAATTGAAATTCAATCTAAGAAATGATATTTCAATTAGTGGTAATTAAAGCAAATTAAGCTTAAATAATCAGTAATTATGCGGAAGACAAATTGTCTTCCGCATATTAGTATCTTCTTTTAATAAAATCAGCAACATCATCAATTTCAGGAAAAAGAGTTGATTTGTTTATGGAAAAAGCATTCAACATATCAATAAAACTTTTCTTCTCCTTAATTATAAATACTTGTCTTTTTTCATTAGAATCTTTATATCTTAACTCATTTAAATCCAGCTCTTTATAGTTCTTAGATAAACCACATAATATAAATGCTCCATCCTGCTTAAGAACTCTATTATTGTTTTTAAGCGGCAATACAACTACACTACTAAGCAAATCATTTTTTTCAATCTCATCTCTAAATGCAGGCTTTTCAGATTTCACTTCCTGTAATAAAGGATGTACTTTTGTATTAAACTGTTCTTGTGACATATTTTTATCACTTGCACACTCATACATCTCTTGTTGTTTTTCATATTCAAACATAGGTAAACTTGCCAATATAGAAACAGTATCACTTTGAGGATATTTTATAGAGTTATCATCAACAGAAAAAACTACAATCTCTCCAAAAGAATCCTGATAGTTTTCGCATGCAAAATATAAGGCAACCAAAGGATTAGTTGTTATATCTAATAGCCTTGTAGGCAACCCATAATGTTGCATTTCCACAAGATATTCAAGATGAGATTTCATTTTTTCAAAACTACTTGGACACTTAATTATTAGTTCATTGTACATTTTTCTTTCACTAATCCTCCAGTTATGCCTACGCATTAATGAAGGAATTAAGATATAATTAGCTTCCGCGTGTCCCCTATAAAATAATGTTTTCCCTGGCAGTGATATTTCTCTAATATATTTAAAAAACTCTTCAATGGAAGACAAAAAATTTAACTCAACTGTTGAGTTTAGATATACTATCCCTTGAGAAATATTTACTTCACTTGACAGCTTGTACTTTTCTTTTAATGACTTCATCATTTCCTTAGTAGCTACTAAACGCTCATCAATTGTGTTTATTGACTTGTAAATCCAATTAATTAAAGCCTGCGCTTCCTCAAATTTCATAAAGTCAGCATTTCCATAATTCCTCATAGCTTTGGAATTAATAAATGCATCAAGAGCTTTCTCAATATCCTTTGCTTCAACGAATTTGCTCCTATATAGTTCAGTAAATGGAGAATCTATATTCTTTAATATTTGCAGCATTGAATCTTTGCTAATCTTGCCAGATATATAACGATTCATATCACAGTATCCATCAGTAATAAGTTTTTCTCCACATACTAAATAGAATGCTTTTTCCACAAATGGATTAGTATATATTTTTTCAAAGAAAATAAAGAACAAAATAGCACCCTCCTAAACTAACCAAAATATTTAAACTTAACTACTTACACTTATTTCTATTTTACAGTAACTGTTTCCATATTTCTACATACATTATATAAAACTGTGGAGGTCTGTTAGGGTTTATTCTGGTGATTCATTTTTCACTTCCCTATTTTAGTCAATAAGGCGTCCATTATCATTCCACGAACCATACATCTTATCTTGTTTAGTATTTTCTATAAACTTATCCAATCTCTTCATAAATAATTCATGTTGGTTTTTCACCTGTTGTATTGTATCTATTCGTACTCTTCTATAAAGCTCAGGGAAATTCATAAAATTTTTATATACTAACTCATCTTCTTTCAACTTTTCCTCTATAAACTTATCAATAACAAAAGAATTACTACTCATATCAGGTAAGACCTTTCTTCCTTCATCAGTCATAAGTCCAAGTTTCTCAAGACGCCTTACACGTTCTTTATTCAATTCTGTCCATGAACTTTTTTTACTTCTAGGAGATAGTCGTTGAACAAGCTGATTTTCTGAATTTTTCTTTTTAATTCCATCAATCCACCCAAAACATAAAGCCTCTTCAACTACATCCAGATATAATAATGTATCTGATTTAGGCACAATACTAACCACTACCCAACAACTTGTTTCAATTGAACTGTTATCTTTCAACCAAATTCTTAGTTCTTCCCTTGTCCTTACATTAAGTAAACCTTCTATATTTATGATTAACTCACTCCTTTTGTTTTCTTATTATTAGTATATCAACAAAACCCTGACAACCACTGTCATTTTTATAAAGAATTAGCCCCATCAAAATCTTAAAAGAGTTTGATGGGGCTAAAAATGACTCTAATGAAGCTTTGAAGACCAAGCTTCTACAGGAATAAGGGTTACAATCTCAAAAGTTCAAATTTATTTTCTTTTGAAACTCTATAGGTCTGTGTATCAATTACTTGTCCTATAGCATTTCCTACATCATATAAAGCTTCATCTGTAGCATCTTCAGATATTTTTGAATATCTTTGCTTCTTGTAGACATCTTTTCCTTCTTTATCTAATCCGCTTTTATATTCTACAACTAAAGCTAATGAAGTTAAAATTGATTCTGTCATATGACTCGCCTCCTTTCATTTTAAATAGAATTTTTGATTATTTACTTAACTCTTATTTTTTGACCAGGATATATTAAATCTGGATTCTCAATATTATTTAGAGCTATGATGTCTTTTACCGTTGTGAAATAAATCTTTGATAATGTCCATAAGTTATCCCCTTTTTTTACTACATGATATAGCCCCTCTTCTTTTGCCTGATTGCTTTCTTCATTATGGATATTAAAAGCCTTTTTAATTCCTCTAAAAATTGCAGCCGCCATAGCTTCAGAGTTATAAATTTGCATATCATGTTCACTATCACAAAAGGCACATTCAATAAGCATTGCAGGCATACTAGTATTCTTTAATACAAAGAGATCATCCCTAATTTTTACCCCTCTATCCCTAAACCCTAAAGAAACAATCTCTGGAAGTATTACTTTTGCAATATCTATCCCCTTACTACCTGGATAACAAAGAATCTCACATCCTTGAGCTCCTGGAAAAGCATTATGATGAATAGATACAAAGAAATCCGCATTATGATTATTAGCTATAGCTACTCTCTTGTTTAAAGAGTCATAAAGACTTGAAGCACTACTAGGTAAACATTTAATAACCTCAATACCTGCACTTAAGCATTTCTCAATTAGTTTAGTGCCTACCTCAAGATTTAACTTATCCTCTGACTTAATCCCAGATGCCCCTAGGTCATAACTGCAATTATGACCAATATCAATGGCTAGTTTTAATACATTACTCAATCTATCAACCTCCTTACAGAATATATATGTAACTTTCCAAAAAATTGCTAAGTTAAAAGAGGATAAAATTGAAATTAATTTAAGTAGAAATATAGTGTCCATTCCCATTTAAAACGGCTAATAATTAGAAAATAACTCTAATTCAATTAATCTCAAAGCAAAAAAATAAGGCATAGAGTGAAAACTCTATACCTTAAATGATTTTAACAGCATTTCTATGCCCAGGTAAAATTGCTGAAACACAAAGACTAAGCTTGCTATTTTTCTAAATAAATACGTCAATGATTTCTCATTATTTTTACTTTTTTGCTTTAACTCTTCCTACAATAAACTTTTCTTCTCTCTTTTTAAAGGTAATTGGATCTTCATAAGTTTTCGTTTCATCTTTCTTACTAGTTAAATAATTTATTTTCACTAAATAGTTCATTAATGCTCTATTATAGTCAGTATCATTTAACGTAGCGTTGTGACTATTTTCTCTATTTGCTAGAGCTCTATAGTCCCCTCCAAATTCCTCAAATTTCGCTGCAAGTTCATCATGCGAATATACATTTATTTGATTTAAAAACAACTCATAACGATTTTCTTGTGGTAATAAACTCCATGATACTTCTACTATACTCTTATTAACCGATATCTTTATCTTGCGTATAGCATGAGCAATTTTTACTGTAATAATACTTTCATCAATTATTTTAATAATATTAAGTTTCTCTTCATCAGATAATTCATCTACACACATTAATTCCTCAACATCTTGTACTTCTATCTCAAATTCACCAAGATTAGTTAAGAATATATCCTTATTTTTTAATATGAATTCTATTAGCAATTCATTGTGATATTTTTTCATTTCTACGTATCTTTCTGGAGTCAAAATAAAGTAAGAATAATCAAGCATGATTTTAATCTGATCTTTTGTAAATTCTGAAAAAGTATTTGTAAATTCTGAAACCTTAAACTTTTCAATGAATTTTCGATATACATTCAAATCTATCTTTTGAATTAATATAGTTTTTACAAACTCATCATTTACAAACTCTGAGTCTGTGCAATTAATCAGTATGTCTATATTTTTTTCTATAAAACTAAGTAAATTGAAGCTTATAGCAAACTGTTCCCAATATGTAATAATATTTCCCCAACAGGCTACCACTTTTCCTGTATCAAAAAATGCATTCCAAATAGCTTTTACAGCATTTCTTGATTCTTCATCGTCTTCTATATTTTCTATACAACATTCTGTGAAATGTTGTAATAAAATATTTTCTTTTTGAACAACCTGTACACTTAACTCTGGATTTGTGTATATTTTTTTCAAGATTGAAATTACTGTTTCAATAGATTCATCTGTATTACTATCTAAACCAAGAACAATATTATTAACATAGTCAACAAAATTTTCATCAATATAATCCATTAATTGCTGATATTCAAGATTTCTAAGTACAGTATAATTTGCAGAATCTAATAGTCCCACTTCCTCTGGATTTTTTAAATTTACTATATTTCTAATCATATCTATATTTATTTCATAATATTTATTATCAAAAATAAAATTTAATAATTCTTCTGATACTCCATCGCAATTTAATGCTTTAAATATAATATCAAATTTTTCAATAAGATTCTTGATATTTAACGCCCTTACTTCTATTAACTTTTGTAGAATATCAGCATTTTCTAACATAAATTGCTTAACAGAAGATTCACTATTCATTTTCTCTATTTGTTCAATATCTACATTATTAAGAATTAATTTAAAATAAAATATCCTTCTATCATATGTTAAAGTTGGCTCATTATATATGTAGTTCCACATGCCTTTCCAAGAATTTGCGAGAAGTTCAACAAACAAATCTTGTTTTTCTGTTCTATCTATAAACTCATTAATAAACTTCCAGCTGCTTTTATTCTTATCTGATAATTGATGCATAAATGATTTGCATTGTAAACTATTTGAATTATTTTTCAATAAATATTCTAATAAATCAAAATTATATATTTCTTTCTGATCAAACTCGTAGTCAAGAAGTCTATCTATGATCTGACCAGTCTTTGTTAATGTGTATCCATAGTCCATTGTTTCATGATTTCGCACCCCTAGAATAAAATTCATATCATCCTTAGTAATGCTATTTGGATGGAAATAATTCATATAATTTGCATAAGTTTCATCTAAGTACCCATTTCTTAAAAGAAAAACTAATAGTTTATTCTTTCTTACTTCATCAGATAATACGATTTCAGCACTATTTTTTTCAATAAGTTGCTGCAATGACAGTGTTTTAATGCAATGAACATCATTTTCTAGTTCCCGAATTCGTTTCTTAATTTCATTCTGACGCTCTGGAATACTATTTTTTAAATATTTATACCTATCAATATATCCTATATTATTTCCACTTGCTTTTGTAATTGTTTCTATATTATCTATTGTTAAGTAATCTTGTGAATATTCATTATAATGGTAATAAACTCTAATTTGTGTGTTTACTAAAATATTGATATCAAAATCGTCTCTCATAACATCATTATAGTTATAATATCTGCCATTAACATAAATTTGCCATACTGGTCCCCTACTATCTGACAAGTAGAACAACATAGCTGCTTTAAGTTCTTTGATACTAGCTAAAGTATCTAATTCTATTGCTTCTAAATTTTGAACTAAATTTTCTTTTTCATCTTCAAGTGCTTTTGCCTTTTTGTCAATAAAATCTTTTTTATCATCAAATGCTTTTTTTACAATTCCTTTTTCTAACTGCAAATCAGCAAAATTTTTAGGATACAAATTTTTAAATATCATAAGAGACATCATTAATTCATCCAATAAATTCAATTCTTGTTTTGTACTTAATGTATTTTTAAATATAACAAATTCATTATAAACATTTCTGAGCATACGCATATCTTCTATATATGGCGAAATCTGCGTCACGTACTTTGAGCTAATATTATATTTATATATATCTTTTCCGCTTTCATCTTCACCATTCTTTAGGCGTTTTAAAAAAATCTCTCCAGAATTTGTTGAATTAATAATTGGTATTATTGGAATAATAAAGTCAAAGAATTTTGTTCTATCTTTGTCAATAAACATATCATCCTTAATTGCATACACAAACACAATTCTACGTTTAATCATCTCATAGTTATTAAGAATTGTATTTAATTCCCGTAACTTAATAAATATCTTAGAACTTTGAAATCTATCTAAGTCTTCAATGAAAACTATATTAAAATCCGTTGCTTCGAAAAAATAGACAATTTCATCCATATTTTTATTAAAAATAGATTCCTTATTTTCTTCTTTTTCTGCTATAGAAGTCTTACCCGAAAAATTCAATTCTTTCACTTTATATTTTGATGAAAGCCACCAAAAGAAATGAGTAAACGTCTTTAAAGTTAATACAAACAAACCTAAAGCAATCAAAAATGTCCATTTTAAATCTACTTTCAACCAATTACTTGTATTGGTTAAAATATTCATTACGTACATAAAACTATCAGGACTAAAAAAAGATATTGTTCCAGCTGTAATTATTATTACTATAAAAAAATTGCTAAAAATCTTAGCCTTGCTAACATTATGAAGCTTACGATACCTACTTTGAGGAATTTTCTTATAATCCACTTTGTAAAAAAGCTGCTTTAAAATACCTTCTTCAATCTTTTCTTCTCCCCCCATATCTACAAGTGTTTGTTGTACTTCACCATTTTTATCCTTCTTATCTTCTAAAAATGATGCCAATGAAATATTTATACTTTTCATACTCGGATGTTTTTTTATGTATGCTCGAATTATACTACTTTTACCTGAACCATATGGTCCTGCTAGTGCAATATTAAAGACTTTTTCATCTTTTAATGCCCAATCCAAAGCATTAAAATACTCCTCACCATTTTCTATTTCCTCTACCGGCGCTAAATTTTCAAAATCCATATCAGCTAAGTTTTTTGTATTTAGTTCTAGTTTGTCTTTAAGTTTGTTATAATTATCACTAAATTTATCTATGCTACCAGACACAAATTTCTCAATATTTAACCATATTAATTTAAGTAACGACTCCCTTTTATCCATATTTCAACTCCTTTTTGACTATTCCTTTTAAAGTTTCTAAAGTAAATCTATAGACTATTTTTTGCACTACAGCATTGCAAGTACAACAACAGTTTTTTATTACATTTAAGCTATATTATTACATATTTTTCTTTAACTTTCATCTTTTTTATTTTACTCTTATATATTTTAACATCTGCCTTTTTATTAAATCATTAATAGAGAGTATCTTTTAAACATCTTTTCAATAATCATAGAAATAATAACTTAAACTCAGATTATACTAATCATTACTTTTGTTATTTTCCTCTACAACTTTACTATTCTATTCCATGTTTTATTAACTTCTTTCATTGTTGTCTTAAGAAATATCACTAAAAACTCATTGCCATCATTCGGATTATAAAATCAGTTTTTCTAATACTTTTTTTTAAATTTTTGCTTAACTTTTTAAAATTAATCACATTCCCCTTGTCTAAAATCATCATTTATTCTCTTTAACATATTTTCTTTGTTTAATGTTAGTGCCAAGTTAAATTCTCCTAAAATTTCTACGTTAACTAAGCAACTTAATGTACTCTTATGTTTATATACATAAACTTTCAATAAAAACAGATGCCCTAAAGCATCTATAGAGAAAATGATTTTAATAAAGCTCTTTAGAGCTTCTACAGTATTAAGAGGTGTAAAATTTAAAACTCCCCACAACCTTAGTAGCCCTTTAATAATAATTTTTTATTAACTTCTTCAACTCCTTCACAAATCTTTTTAAGATTACAAAGACTACATTTTTTTATTATTACATTTTGAAGTAAAGAACAACTTCACTCATAAAATTATTTATAATTTTAATCCTCGGGAATATAGCTATATATATTCTTATCTATCTAGCTATATAACTATATATAGTGTTTATGCGGCTTCAGAGCATTTCACGGCATTTTCCCAATAAAAATCGATGAATTTTCATGTTAATTATTTTAAATAATCTATAACTTCTAATAAATTTTTAAAAGTTTCTACATTCTCTGGTATCGTAATAAGAGACTCTTCAGGATTTATCAATAACGGATGTTTTCCTTTGTGTGTTGGTAAATTAGATATGTCATCTGGAATTAGAAAAGGCTTAATATTTCCTTGCAAAGCAGCTTTAATACCTACTATAGAATCTTCCAATACTAAAGCATGTTCTGGTAAAACATTTGCTTTTTCACAGGCCTTTAAAAATATTTCAGGATTTGGTTTTCCATTATAGACTTCATCTCCTGATACAATGATATCAAATATATCAGGCATATCTTCAATTTTAAAATAGTGTTTTATTTTTTCTCTGCTATTAGAAGAAGCCAAAGCTATTTTATAATAATTTTTCTTTAAAAATTCCAACAGTTCTAATAAACCTTTTTTCTTGTATACACGTTTCTCATCACTTAAAATTTTTTCTCTATTTAAAATGATTTTATTTCTCCATTCATATACAGGAGCATCCTTTCCGTATAATTTTTTCATTCCCTCTCGAATCTCGGCCTCTCTACGTCCAGTCAAATAGTAATATACAGAATGATTCACTGTAAAATCAAAATTTTTAGCACCTTCTATATATGCACGATATGCTAGTTGTCCAGTATCAAACATTAACCCATCCATATCAAATATAACTAATTCAGGTTTTTCCATTTTCACATAATCCTCCTTAAAAAAAAAGCCGTGCAATATTGCACTAAGCTTTAATTTGATCAACTAATGATTTTAACAAGTTGCTTGTCTTTTCTTTACCGTCATCTTTGATCATCTTTTCAGAAATAATAAAAGATCCACCAACTGCTAAAATATAATCGTTACTGACATAATCCATAAAGTTATCTGCATTAATTCCCCCTGTTGGCAAGAATTTAACATCATAGAATGGTCCACTTAATGCTTTAATAGCTTTTAAACCACCATAGATATCCGCTGGAAAATACTTTACAACATTAAGTCCATAACTAACTACTTTTTGAATTTCAGTTGGAGTTGCTGTTCCAGGGAAAACTGGAACTTTATTTTCAATACAATATTCAATTACCTCTGGAATCACAGCTGGAGAAACTATAAAGCTTGCTCCATTTTCAATTGCCTTCTTAGCTTCTTCTAATGTACGCACAGTTCCTGCTCCAACAATCAACTTACCAGATTGTGAAAGTTTATTAATTGCGTCTAAAGCAAGATTGCTTCTAAATGTTACTTCTATAAAAGGTACATCATTTTGCAAAAGAATCTCTTCCAAATCATCTAAATACTTTAAATCAGTTGCAGTATAAAGAGGTAATAACTTTATTTCTCCTAATTTTTTATATACATCTACACTCATTACTTTTTCTCCAATTCATTTTCTTTTTGAGATTTGGTAACAGCTTCATGTAAGCCTCTTAAATAAGTAAAACCTAAAGCACGATCATATAACCCATATCCTGGCATTGCTATTTCGTCCCAAATTGCACGACCATGATCTGGACGGATGACACCATCAAAATTAATATCTACAAGTGCCTTCATAAGTGAATACATATCAAATGATCCATCAATACTCAAATGAGCAGATTCTCTAAATTTTTGTTCTCCTAAAAATTCAACATTTCTTAAGTGTACAAAATGAATTCTACTTCCTAATTCATGTATTACTTTGACTAAATCTGTTTCCGGATTTGCTCCTAAAGATCCTGTACAAAGTGTTACCCCATTATAAGGAGAATCTATAATATTTATTATTCTTTTATAATCCTCTAAGTTTTTTGTTACTCTTGGAAGATTAAAGATTTCCCATGGTGGATCATCCGGATGAATCCCCATTTTTACATCAACCTCTTCACAAACAGGAATAACTTTTTTTAGAAAATACGCAAGGTTGTCAAATAAATCATCCTCTGTAATATTTTCATACATTTCCATTAAATCATTAAACTTCTTTAGACGTTCTTCTTCCCATCCTGGTAATTTAAAACCATTCGATTGACTGTTTATAAGTTTAAACATATCTTTCGCATCCATGTTTTCTACCACAGCTTGATCAAATAGTAATGAATAACTACCATCTGGATTTTCATATTTTAAATTTGTTTTAGCCCATCCAAAGATTGGCTTAAAACTATAACATACTAAATGAATATCACATGCTGCTAAATTTCTGATTGTTTGAATGTAATTATCAATATAATGATCACAATCTTTTGTCCTTGCTTTAATTGCATCATGAACCGCAACACTTTCAATACCAAGTAGCTCCAGGCCTTCTTTTTCAATTGAATTTTTAAATTCTTTTATTTCATCTATTTCCCAAACATCTCCAGGCAACTTATTTAATAAGGTTCCTACAACCCCATCTGTCCCTGGAACTTGCCTGAAATGTTTTAAAGGAATAGAGTCTTTTGCTCCATACCATCTAAATCCCCACTTCATTTTATTCCTCCATCAAAAATCATCATCTTCATCATTATCATCCATATCTACATCTACAGGTGCATGCCATAAACTAATACAGTCTTTTGCTTGTTCTGCAGCTGATTTTGCAACTATCTCTATTTGTGTTCCTAAAATTTGATGATTTATTATTTCCAATAACATAGGTAAGTTAACTCCACCAATAATATAAACCTTATCTTTTAGGTCTTGCTCTAATTTATTTGTAACAAGAACTGATTGATTATATGGGCTTGCGCTTACTAAATCAACTAATACCAGAACACCATCGCCTTGATTTACTTCTAAAATAGAGCTATTTATTTTCTTACCAAGTTTCTCAACATCGTCTCCAGCATTTAAATTTACTGTTAAGATATTTTCTGTATTTCCCATAATAACTTCAGCTGCATCTTTAATACCGTCGCTTAAAGTACCATGTGTGGCTATTACAATTCCTAGCATAAATTAATCTCCTTTTATATCTTGATTTAACAATTCTAGTGCCTTAGTAAAATGGTCATAATTTAAATTTTTCTTATTTAACTTTGATTTGTCTAAATAAAACTCTTTGTTTTGATTCATATCTGCACAAAACAAATAATTGATTTGATCTTTAGGGGATACATAACGTACTCCCTTAGATTCAGCAACCTCTTTTTCAAATTGTCTACCCATTACATTTAAAGTGGCATCAGCTCCAATAGAATCTAAATAATAAATCTTTGCATTCTTTTTTACAGAACTCATTAAGACGTCTAATCCTCGACTTCCATAAGAGCCTTCATCTATAAATGCATAAGCCACTTTTTTTTGATTTTTATTCTCTGTTAGCATCTGTAGTAAAAAAAGTACTGAAGATGTATTCCTAATTAAATTTTTTCGATTCAACTCACCTTTTGTTAGTTTTGATAAAATCATAAAATATCCACCATATATCAGTGCAAGACATGCTGTTTGCACTGAAAATAAAACAAATGGGGAAGAAACCAACCTCATGTATAAAAGTGTTCCTAAAATACCTAGGAATACCCAAATGAGAGATGAACAAAGAACCGCTTTTGTAGTTTGCTTTTCTTGTTTTTTTCTATCAAACAATACATAATCTCCTAAATAAGCTGGAGGTGTATCATAATAAGTACAAACGATTTGATCTGCCTTTTTAATATCTCCAACATACACATTTCGTGCACTGTATTTTTTTTGATTACTATATTCGATTACGGAAATATCTTTTCTCACTTGTGATATATCTGTTACAAGTGCCTTCAGAAATCTAGTTTTCTCTTTATCGCTATTCCGTGAACGATACATAAAGGAGTACCTAGCTAATCTATCGTTAAAAATATCCTCCATGATAAACCTCCAGTTTTTATTTTAGGAAAATTTACTTAAATTTACTAACAACATCTTTTAGTTCTGTTTTAGGAGCAGAAGGAGTAGCTTGGAAATATATATTCTCTACTCCATATTTCTCTTTCATCTCTACTAATCTATCCACATCTTCTTTGTTTATATAAACAGATTTTGTAACTAATAAATCTTTATTTGCATCTTTTTGTGCAATACCACCGATATTCAACTCTTTCATTGGTACTCCATGTTTAACTAGCTCATACATAACCTTTACAGTTTTTGCTAACAAGATACAATTATAATCTTTGAACTGATATTCATCCCAATAAAATTTAGCTTTATCTGGCGTAATTACTATTGTTTTTTGTCCAGTACGGCTACCTGCATTTTTATATAACTCTCTCATGAATTTGTCATTTGCTACAACTTCATCCACTACAAAGATTGAATTTACTCCACTCTTTTGTGAAAGAGTCATCATAACTTGTCCATGAATTAAACGTTCATCTACCCTTGCTAAATTTATAACACCCATTTTTTCAAATCTCCTTTTTATTTTATAGAATTCCAACTCCAGCTAAAACAATTAAAATTAATGTTAACCATAATAATGCTGAGGTAACTTTTAAACCTTTTTTATTGTAGAACCAATAAACTCCCATAACTACTGTTAATGGTAAAAGTCCTGGAATAATAGAATCTAAAATACTTTGGATAACGAATGGTTTCCCTGAAATTGTAAATTGCAAAGTTGAACTAACTTTTACATAGTTACCTGCTAAGATTCCCATCATATATATACCTAAAACGGATAAAGTGTCAATTGCAGTCTGAATTCCTGCACTTGCCATAAGTCCTGTTGCGTTACGTCCCATATTGAATGCTTGGCGAGAAAAGAATATACCTAATAAAACCTGATAAATTGCAAAACAAACGAATGGGAATAATGCTCCTAATGCACTACCTTGCTGAGCCCAAGGAACTGCTATTGCAATAAATATATATTGTACAGTCCCTGAGTCGATTGCATCACCAATTCCGGCAAGTGCACCCATCAAACCAGCTTTTGTATTATACATCAAATCGTCTTTCATCATTATTTCTGATTTTTCATATTCTTCTCTTGCACGTTCTGATTCCATAGAAGCCATCAAACCAGTAATAACTCCACCACCCCAGCTTAACTGAGTATTGAAAAATAATAGTTGTCTCTTATAAGCAGCTTTTAATGATTCATCATCTTTGTATAGTTTTCTTAGAATTGGCATCATTGCATACAATAAAGAAGATGCAAGATATCTTTCAAATGAATGTGGAATTTCATTTGCAAAGTGCCATCTTAAATATGCTTTAGTAACATCTTTTTTTGTAATCTCTTCTGGAGCTGAAGCAGCTCTTTTTACACTTTCACTCATTTTATCTTCTCTCCTTTAAAACCCGTCATCGTAATCATCTTCATCTAATGTCTCTGTAGCCTTAGCCGCAGTTGTAATAGGAACATTTTTTCCTTTTTGAGACATTATGAAAATTAAAGCAATCAATAGACCAAATACAGCATAAGTTACCATTGTAATATTCAATGACTTTAATGAAACGCTCATGAAATATGCTAGGAAAAAGAATACTAAGTAATCTTTACGTCCAATTACATAAACTGTTGTTGCAATACCAATAGCAGCCAATCCGCCACCAACAACTCCAAGAATATGGAATACAAAAGTTCCTTCTAAAGCATTTATTACATCTGCAATCATTGGTGCCCCAAAATATAAAGCTATGAATACCAGTGGTACAAATAGAGCAAATGATGCAATTGTAGGTAAAAGAATGATTGAACGTTTAATAGCGCCATCATTTAAATCTTCTACAGCTTTATCTGTATATTTACCTAAGAATGTATTGATAAAGAAACGGAATTGATATAAATAACTTCCTAACAAACCAACAGGAACTGCAACAGCAATAGCTGCTTCAGGCTGTAAATTTCCTAACAAAGCAACTGGTACCGCAATAGCAGCTGCAATAGATGGTTCTGATGGCATGGATCCTCCTGGAGAGAAAACCCCCATATAAATCAACTGTAAAGCTGCTGTAACAATCATCGCTTGTCCAACATCTCCCATAACAATACCAACAATCAAACCAGTCATTAAAGGTGAAAATCGAAGTGTTAAGGTTGCTCCTCCACCTAACCATCTTGACATAACCGCTCCAACCCACAAAGCGATTAAAAAACTCTGTAATACACTTAAAGTTTCCATTACTCTTCTTCTACCTCTTTTCTATATATTTTTCTAGCTCAAAAATTGTTTTTTTCAAAATCTCCGGTGTAATTGAAATAGGAATTAAATGAACTTTTTCTTTTGAATCAATAAAACCAACTATATCATCGATAACCTTTTCATCTGCTGGATACAATCCCATACGATTTAGAGATACAGGCAGTTTCAAATCTGAATAGAAAGGCATTAAAGAATCAATCGTAGACCACCTCCCCTCTAGAGCTAACTGGTATAATACCCCATAAGCTACTATTTCTCCATGAAGATATGAATGACTTTCTGGAATATATTTAGCTATTGCATCATGCATTGCATGTGCTGCAGCATTACGGGCATATTTATCTCCTAGTCCTCCACATAAACCTGCAACTGCTATCACAATTTCAGATAAATGTACAAATTCTTCCGAAACTACTTTATTCTCCATATCTTTCATTGCTTTAGCAGAGTGTTTTACAATTGATTCATTACACAACTTTGCAGTATAACTTGCTAATTTTAAAAAGGGTTCGTTCTGTAAATGTTCTTGAGCTAAAATAGATTCTGATTCATACCATTTTGCAATTGTATCTGCCAAACCTGCAATGAAGTAACGTACTGGAGAATCAATTACTAAATAGGGATCTGTTATCAAAAAAGCAGCTTGTCTCATATAATGCTCAGTTTTCCCTTCTGATTCTCCACTTTCTTTATACATAACAGATAAAGGCGTCCATGGTGCACAATTACTAACCAAAGTTGGAACAACACCATATTTAACATTACAAATATGAGCAGCATATCCAACTAGATCTACAAGTTTTCCGCCACCAACTCCAATAATAAAATCGATATCATTTTCTTCAACGATTTTTGCTATTAAATCTGCGCCATAATAGCTACATTCACCTGTATACTGATGATATAAAACATTTTGCTCTATAGTTTCTAAAAACTTCATTTTAGGTTTAGTTTTTTCCCAAGAAACTGTCCCATGTACAATTAAGATGTTCTTTGATTTATGTTCTTTTAATAATTCCGGAATAAAATCAATTGCACCTTCATGATACCTATAGAACTCAGGACCAACTTTAACCTTTAAATCTGTCAACATTTTGATTTCCCCCTATTCTTTAATAAATTTACTTGCTGGCTGAACTGCCCTTTCTGGTAAAACCCCTTGAACTATTTGTTCGATATCTGTTACACATTTATTACCCATTTGCTCTAGACATTCCATAGTATAAGCTGATGTATGCGGAGTCATTACAACGTTATCAAAAACTAAATATGGATGACTCTTTCTTCCTGGTTCTTCTTCTAAAACATCTGTGGCAAAACCAGCAATTTTTCCAGACTTCAATCCCTCAATAACCGCATTTTCATCTACTAATGCACCTCTAGCACTGTTGGATATATAAACACCGTCTTTCATCTTTTCAATTTCGTTTTTAGATATCATATGATAACTTTCTTCAGTTAAATTTGCACAAAGACAAATAATATCAGATGAAGTCAATAATGCATCTAATTCAACCTTTCTTGCCCCATAACTCTGTAAATATAAATCTGACTTGTATGGGTCATAGGCCAAAACATTACATCTAAAACCATTTCTAACAATCTCTACAACACAACTTCCTGTGTTCCCAACTCCAATAACCCCTACTGTTTTATTGAAAAGTGTATGTCCAACAAATTTAGCTCTATCTTCCCAACGATCAGCCTTAACTCGATTACTGGATTCTACTGTTTTTCTTAATACAGCTAGCAGATTTGTAATGTTGTTTTCTGCCACTGCATCACGTTCTACTAAAGCTGGAACTATTGTAACAACAGTATCATGCTCTTTTGCTGCATCAATATCTATATTGTTGTATCCAATTCCATGACGTGTAATCAGTAAAAGTTCATCTTTGTAATCAAAAAATTCTTTAGTAAAAAAAGGGGTTACACTTGCAATGATAATATTGTATCCACTTAATAATTTTGCAAGCTCTTTTCCATGCATTTCATTATCAACTTGAAAATAATCAACAGATCCTATTTTCTTCAAACGATCGATGTGCTCAGGGAATATCTTTCCAAAACTACTTGAATTAACAATTGCTATCTTATATTCTCTCATCTTTACTTATCCTTCTTTACAATAGCATGTCCACCAAATCCGTTTCGTAAAGCCGAAACCACTTTTGCAGAAAAACTATCATCTTCCTGAGACAAATTACGCATGAATAAACTTAAAGCAATTGTTGGCACTGCAATTCCCATATCCAAAGCTGTTTCAATAGTCCATTTTGCTTCCCCAGATGCTGCTACAACACCTCTATAATCTTCTAAATTTAGACTAGCTTTAAATTGTGATTCAGCAATTTCCATAAGCCAACTTCGAACAACCGATCCATTGTTCCAAACTTTCGCAACAGCAGCTAAATCGTAATCAAATTCACTTTCTTTAACAATTTGAAACCCTTCACCGATTGCTTGCATCATTCCATACTCGATTCCATTATGAACCATTTTCAAAAAGTGACCACTTCCAGATTGGCCAGTATATAAGTAGCCATTTTCAACTGAGATATCTTTGAAAATATGTTCTATATGCTTAAATACTTCAGGATCTCCACCAATCATTGTACATGCACCACTTAGTGCTCCAGAAGTTCCACCTGATGTTCCACAATCAAAATAAGATATTTCTTTCTCCTTAAAAGTTTTTGCACGTCGTATTGAGTCCTTAAAATTTGAATTTCCACCTTCAATAACGATGTCATTTGGAGAAAGCAACTTCAATAATTGATTCAATACAGTTTCCGTAATTTCTCCTGAAGGTAACATAGACCATATAACTCTTTTTTCAGTAAATGAAGTAATCATTTCCTCTAAATCATCAAATGTTTTTATACCTGCCTTTTCAGCATTTTCTTTTGCTTGTTCAGATAAATCATATCCCATAACATCATAACTTTGACTCTTCAAATTACATGCTATGTTTAAACCCATCTTGCCAAGACCTATAATAGCTATTTTCATACAATCCCTCCATTTCATGGCTTTATTTTACCAAAAAAATTTTTTTCTGTAAAGCTTTTTAAGAAAAAAATTTTTCTAAATATTTTTTCCCTCGTATTTCTATTTTCACCTACTATTGCAATTTAAGAAATAATATGATATTCATATAAAGTAGCAACAACATTTAGCAAAATATTGACATGAAATTACTATTTGATATACTTATAACAACGCTATTTTTTATTAGTTTGATTTTTATATGATAATATTTAAAATATACATTCCAATCAATTTTTTTATTGTTTTGAAGTTACAATACACCATTTATACAAAGGAGGCCCAACATGGATGTATCTGTTAGACTTAAAATTAAATCATTATACAATGGATTAAGTACTAAAGAACAAAATATTGCAGATTATATACTTGAAAATCCAATTTCTGTGGCTCAAAATTCTATCAGCGATTTATCTGCTGAGCTCAATGTTGCAGTCTCTACATTATTTCAATTTGCAAAAAAGCTAGGTTATTCTGGCTTTAGAGAATTTAAGATGGCTATCTTAGTTGAAGAAAATAATTTTTCAACTACCTCAATTCATGAAAAGATTGAAATTGATGATAATGAGTTAACTATGGCGCAGAAGGTCTTTGATTCAAACATTAAAACACTAACTAATACTAAAAAAATATTACAGTTAGAAGATTTGAAAAAAGCAGCTGAAATTATATCAAATTCAAATCTACTATACTTTTTTGGTGTGGGTGGATCGGGTATACTTGCAGCAGATGCATATCATAAATTTTTACGTTCTCCAACTCATGTTCGGCATAGTACTGATTATCATATGCAACTTATGGAAGCATCTTTATTAACGTCACAGGATTGTGCAATTTGTATTTCACATACAGGAAAATCAAAAGAAACTATCAAAATAGCTGAAGTAGTAAAAAAAGCTGGTGCAAAAGTAATTGTTATCACTAGCCATGCATCTTCTCCTTTAGCTAAGATAGGTGATATCGTTTTTATTTCTATATCTGAAGAAATAGAATTTCATTCAGAAGCTTTATCTTCTCGTATATCTCAATTGAGCATATTAGATTCACTCTATGTAATTTTGATGTTTATGAATAAAGATAAATCAAAAGAAGCTTTATCTAAAGTTAGACGAACTATATGGGACCTAAAGTATTAAAATCTACACCGTCAACATTTCAACATTATCCTTTAAAAGGAGCTGGGCACTAAATAATTAGTGTCCAGCTCCTTTGGCATAAAAAATAAATCCTACACTCAAAAGAATGCAGGATTTATAGTAAATTTAAAGTAATTGCTCTACCCCAACTCCAGATGTCAGCTTTTCAAGATTATTAAATATCTTCTCTTCATCCCAATTCCACCATTGAAGTTTTAATAGAAACTCTATTTTTTCATCACTAAATCGTTTTTTAATAAATTTAGCTGGATTTCCACCATATATTGTATAAGGTTCTACATTTCTTACTACAGTTGAGTTAGATGCTATAATTGCTCCATCTCCAACCTTAACACCAGGCATAATGGTTACATTTTGACCTATCCACACATCATTTCCAATTACTGTGTCTCCCTTAAAAGGAAGCTCATCTATTGTAGGCGTCACCTTTTCCCATCCACATCCAAAGATATTAAAAGGATAGGTTGTAATTCCATCCATTCTATGATTTGCTCCATTCATAATAAACTTAACTCCCTCTGCAATTGCACAGAACTTACCTATTATCAGTTTATCCCCTAAAAATTCGTAATGATGCTCTATATTATCATAAAATTTCTCTGGAGACTTTTTATTATCGCTATAATAAGTGTATTCTCCAATCTCAACATTAAGTCTTTTAGGTAGGTTACTTATATAGCAAACGGTCTTTATATTTTCATTTGGATAAAGTTTTTTCTTATCTGGTCCCATCATTGTATATTGACTCCCTTCAGTTCTTCAACCTCATCTACTAGTGTTTGAAGAATATCTATTCCTTTTGTTGTACAATCTACATCAGTTGATATTAAGGAAATAACCTTATCGATCCTTTCCTTGTAATTACTTGGCTTTATTTTAAAATCTTCAATCATCTTAACAGCCTTTTTCTCATTTATACAGTATTCCCTGTTTAATGCAAATAAGACTTGATTAAGAGAGGATATGCTTCGAAAACAATGCCCACAAACATATGATATATCATCTTTATTTATATTTTTCTTGGCAAACATTAAAGAGAAAGCTGCCTCAAACATAAAAAATTCACATAACCCTTTCTGAAGAGCTGTTGGATAACATTCTGCTTGCTTTTTTAATTCATAAAATTTTTCATCATTAGCGTATTGCAACTTACTGATTGCCAATTCTCCACGATACATGGCACTAATATATCCATGGGGATGTCCTGTCTGATAATTAGCAGTAACAATGCCTTGTTCAGTATCTTTAATTATTTGAACTACACGTTTTTTATCACGCAAAATCAAGTCAACATGATACCCATTTATGACTAACCATCCACCTCCATTAACCCAATCGCCCCAAGCTCCTGGAGGTACAACAAGGTTACTTCTATGCTCATCATCTAGCTCTGTAGCAAGTTGATTGATAGAAGTCAGGTCAAATAATTCTGAATTATAATAGATTCCGATATCTATGTCAGAATCCTCTGTATGGGTACCTCTTGCACGTGAGCCACCTAATACAACACCTTCTATAAAAGGCAAAAGGGATAATTTCTCTGTTACTAATTGAATGATATTATTTGTCATACGAACACACTCCTTTTATCAATATCTAAAATGCCATGTTTTCATTTTTTATTTAATCTAATTTACTAATAGCAGTGACTAGAGGACATACTATAGCAATAATAATTATTAAAACACCTGAAATTAAAAACCAATAGTTTACACCTACTCTATCAGCAAACAATCCAGAGAGGATCAAACCAAGAGGCATAGCTAGAGATATGATACTCCCTGTTAGAGAAAATACACGCCCTAAATATTCTGGCTTAATTTTTTCTTGATAAAGAGCCGTTTGAACACCGCTGTAAAATGGAACCGAAAGCCCCATAACAACGCAACAAACTACAAATATTATAAACCCACTTGAATGAAGAAGTCCTGAAATAGTCAAACTAACTCCCATCATAAATATAGATGCAGTTATTAATATTATTCGCTTTTTAAAGTTTCCAAATAAGCCTAACAGCAAACCACCTACAAGCATACCAGAGGCATAGGCGATTTCTGTAATAGATACATGCATGGGTGTTCCAGAAAAATACTCCATGGTCATTAAAGGATAAAGTGCATTTATTGGCATATAAACAAACATATATAGTGTGCCTATAAGCAGCAATGCAAATAATCCTTTGTTTTCTTTTAAAACATCAAATCCTTCCTTAAGCTCTTTCATAAAATGACTCTTCTGGCTTTGCTCCTCTATATTTAGCTTAGGAATTTTCACAAGTGCCACTGTAATACATGCAATCACAGCACCTAGCACATCCATGGCTATAATAGCATTTAATTTCCAAACAGAATATAAAAATGCTGCGGCAGCAGGGCTAATTATATAGCTTATGGATTGCAGTGATTGGCTATAGCCAGCACATTTAGTTAGCTGTTCTTCTGGTACTAAAAGAGGAGTAACTGCACTTAGGGCAGGGGAATGAAAAGCAGCCCCAATACTTCTTATAAACAGCACAACCATAACCATCCAAACTGGTAACTCCATATACAATGCAATAATAGCAAGTATAGCTCCAGCCCCAGCAATAATTAAATCAGCTACAATCATTATCTTTTTTCTGTCATAACGATCTACTAGTACACCTATTGCAGGACCAAATACTGCATAAGGCAGAAATCCTACTAATGAAGCAATTGACAGAACCATAGCTGATCCTGTTTTTTCTGTAAGGTAAAAAATTATAGCCATTTGAAGAATAGCACTAGAAATAAGTGAAATTGCTTGTCCTGTCCATATAGTAAAAAAATCTTGTTTCCATTTCGAATTTTGTTTTATCATATCAAATTTCTCCTTGCATTTTTATTGTTGATTCCTTATAAGTTTTAGGCAATAAAAAATGCAGGCTAAAATCCGCAATGGGATTTTTAGTCTGCATATCAACGTTAAAAAGACACAAAGAAAAACGCATAGTTTAATATAACTACACTCCCTCTATCTATGTCCTAATACGTAAAATAAGCACAACAAAAAAGCCCACCATCATGGATGTTTTAAACGCTTTTTTTATTGCCTTCTTATCTTAAACGTACTGAATACATAGATATATGTCCTCCTTTAATTCACCAAATTGACATCATATTATCATAGAAAATGTATTCATGTCAAACACTTCTATAGAGGTTTAAAACTTAAATGTTCCTACAACCTTAGTAGTCCTATCATAATAATCCTTAGAAACTTCTTCAATTCCTTCACAAATCTCTTTAAGATTGCAACGGCTACACTCTTTAATTACTCCATTTTCAAGTAAAGAGCAGCTTAACTCATCATCATAAGTAGAATTTTTAATAGCTAAAGCAATCTGCAGCTTATCAAAGCTCTGTCCCTCTTCTTTAGAACTTACAGTTATCCTATCTTTTATCATCTTAACACCTTCCTCATATTATTTCTGATGGATTCTTTAAATCCTTGAAGTCCATCACAGAGAATATATGCACTTTTTATAATTATTGCTAGATATTCTTACCAATTTTAGAAATATAGATAGATATATTTTTTTCTATATATCTATCTAGCTATATAACTATATATAGTGTTTATGCGGATTCAGAGCATTTTTCTAATAAAAACTGATGTAATTTTACATTAATTATTTTAACTTTTTCATATATCTAAGTTAAATAAGAAAATTTTGAGGAGATATGAGTATGAAAAAGAAAAGTTTTAAGAAAACAATTGCTGAAGATGAATTATCTTTTGAAGAAGATTTTGATGAAAGCGGATTTGATGTTGCACCTCTTGGAACACAAGTATCTAGTTTTTCTTTTTGTAATGATACCACTGAAGCAGATAATTCTAACAGTATAGATTTTAATAATAACACCAAAGATATTCTCTTTACTAAACAATCTAATAAAAAATCAATGGATAACCGTTATGGAAAACCAACTGCCAACGGTGCTGCTCCCCCTATTGATGGTGAGCCTTTTAACCTTAAACGCTGCCACAACTACAGAGAATCAACTATAAGAAAATTAAACGAACTTAAAGCAAAACATCCAGATGTTAATGTTTATTTATGTACCATACTGGATGAGGCCATTAATGTTTTTTATAATCTAACTTTTTATGAAAACAAAGAATAACTATGTGAATATTTTATATTTTTGCATATATGTTAAGTGTTAAGAAGAATCTAATGAGGCTTGTGAAGAAGTCTATACAGAGACAAGGTGTTCTTAGATAGTTAAAAAGATAAGGAGGTGATTTTCTATGGAAGTTAATGAACTAATAACCCTAATAGCCAATCTAGGATTTCCTGTTGCTATTAGTGCATATCTACTTATTAGACTTGAGAAAAACTTAAACAGTTTAACCTCATCTATAAACAAACTAAATACGATTATTTCAACTAAGCTTGGAGTTGTTATAGATAATGGAAATGATGATAAAATTGCATAATTTTTTTTATAAAAAGTTCAGCAATAATTTTAGGTTTGACATATATCTTATATGTACATGTGAGTGATTTGATGATTTCATCTAAGGCAAAAGGAAGCTAATGCAACCACTGCGTGGTATGCTACAGGTCATAAGTGTACAGATCATAGGTGTACAATCTAGTATTTTTGAAAGGAGGTGAGATGTATGGCCGTTAGTAAGGTTTTAAGTTCTACTTCTCTTGCTATTGAAGTGGAGAATGGTGTTAATGGATCTGGCAAAGTTGTCTATAAGAAGAAAAACTTCTCAGGTGTTAAGATTAATGCTGCTCCCGAAAATGTATTTGATGTAGCTGAAGCCATCAAAGGTGTTTTAAGTAATCCTGCTCGTGATTACTTATTAAATGAAACATCAAAAATCGCTAATGTTTAACTTTTAATCAATTTATTTTATTATAGAAAGGAGATGAAATTATGGAATATTCATTATCAATGACTTTTGTTACTGAAACTGGGGACAAGGTTTCCATGACAGTATCTGGTGTTAAGAGTGACATAACTAAATCTGAGATATCAGCTTTAATGGATACTATTATAGCTAAAGATGTTTTCTTAAGTAAAAATGGTTCATTAACTGCTAAGTATACAGCTCAGTTAACTCAAAGAGCAGTTACTAAGTTTGACTTACAGTAATTTAAATTTTCTTGCCATATAAAAAAGGTTTAGCTTCACGCTAAACCTTTTTCTCTTTTCTATTTTTGTGTAATTCTCAAGGAGTGGGTTGAACAAAATTGCTATAAAATCTAGTTCAATTAACATATTTAGTTAGTTAAGAAAAAAAACAACATACATCAACTTGTATAAAGCTTACCTTTCATCTATATACCTAATTACAAAAATGATTGATTTAACGATCCAATCAATAAACATCCCCATTACCTAAAATATAATCTATTTTTTTATAAACACATTCTAAAGATGTTTTTAACATCCTGTTCATTTAAAGGTTTGAATGCATATTTAAGTCCGCCATTTATAGCTTTTTTGGCCATTATACTGAAGTTAGTATCATCAATCCCTATTTCTGTGAAAGTACTTTTTAAACCCAATGTTTTGAATAGGAAATCTGATAACATCTCTATGCTCTTCTTTGCAACAGCCATTGGTTCCATGTTCTTATCTATTTCAAACACATTACATCCGAACTGATAGAATTTTGATACTGTTGTTTCATCTAATGTATATCCCATCCATCGTGGTGTCAAAATGGTAAGCCCCAGACCGTGAGTAATATCATAGTATGCCGATAATTCATGCTCCATTGGGTGACAGCTCCATGCCTGCCTCTTGCCTCCATTAATAAAACCATTAATTGCCCAAGAAGAAGCCCACATAAGGTTTGCACGAGCTTCATAGTTTTCTGGTTCTTTCATTGCAATTGGTGTGTATTTTATAACAGTTTTCATAAGAGCTTCCGCTATAGAATCTAGCATGTATAAGTCTTGATTCATATTAAAATATACTTCTATAATATGAGAGATTATATCTGCTGACCCACAGGCAGTTTGATATGGACTGACTGTGTAAGTATTGGTTGGGTCAAGGAAAGATACTTTTGGAAGCAGCATTGGATGCATATAACCAATTTTGTCTTTTGTCTCAAGATTACTAATAACACCTCCTGCATCCATTTCAGACCCAGTAGCAGATAGAGTCAGAACTGTAACTATAGGAAGACAATTAGTAACAGGTACTTTCCTTGTAATAATATCCCATACATCTCCATCATAGAAAGCTCCCGCTCCTATGAACTTTGTAGCATCTATTGTAGAACCACCTCCTACTGCCAATAACACATCTATTTTCTCGTTCTTGCAGATTTCTGCACCTTTATTAACAGAGGTTATACGTGGATTTGGCTCAATGCCTGAAAGCTCGAAAATTTCAAACCCTGCATTTTTTATTTCAGCTATAACTTTATCATATAATCCAATTTTCTTAATGGAACCTCCACCATAGGTTAGCAATACTCGTTTGCCATACTTTTTTAGTTCCTCTCCAAGATTTCCAAGTTGGTTTTCACCAAAATATACTTTAACAGGAATGTCATAAACAAAATTATTCATATAATTATCTCCTTTTTATTTTAATTTGTTATATTCTTCATCAGTTACAGGCTCCAGCCATTCATTGAATGCACCCTCTGATGGTACTTCTACTGCTAAATGAGCAAACCAACTATCTGAAGCTGCACCGTGCCAATGCTTCACTTCCGGTGGAATATTAACTACATCCCCTGCTTGCAGCTTTTGAGCTGGTTTTCCCCATTCTTGATAATATCCTCTTCCTCCAGTTACCAAAAGAATCTGACCGCCTTTATGATGGATATGCCAGTTATTGCGGCAGCCTGGTTCAAAGGTCACATTTCCAATTGGAACTCCTGTGGTTGTTAACATATTCAAATATGCCTGGCCAATAAAATACTGGCTGAACATTTCTGGAAGCTTACCTCCTATAGAAAAAATAGTGCCTTTGCTTAAATCCTTTGTTTCAATCATATATATGCCTCCAATTAATTAGTAGTATTATTCTTCTGGTTTTAATGGTCCATAAAAGTAGGAAGCTGTGGCTCCCCCATCAATAAGGAAATCAGCGCCGGTAATAAAGGCTCCCTGTGGCATCATCAAAAGCTCAGCCACATTTGCAATCTCGTCAGCTGTTCCCGGACGTCCAATGTCGTCAACTTAGGGAAATATAAAAAATAATAAAAAAAACACTTGACAATAGATAAGAAAA